>JAFROA010000309.1 GCA_017429885.1 Bacteroidales bacterium
AGAACGGGAAACTTCGTTCAGTCGAGAAGTTCCATGTGGACAGGAGCAATGCTGGCGTCAATGTCGGTTTCGATCCTTACGCTCCCGTGGTGATTTCCATCCCGGCGACTCCAGGTGAAGAGTTCGTCCTCAAGGTTGAGAAAGAGGGGATTATCGACAAAGTCATACTAAGCGATGTGCCGGCTGTCGAGAGATTCGCCGAGAAGACATTCGCGAAGATGTGGCAGACTCCGCATCCGATGTGGGATGCATATATGTGGCGGGAGCAGCCTTCGGATGACGGAGGTTTGGTGCTGGATCCATCGGAAGTTATTGATATTACGAAATATATGTCCGCTGATGGGACTTTGTCATGGAACGTTCCGGCAGGGAAGTGGGTGATTGAGAGGACCGCTATGCTCCCCACCGGCTCAATGGATGGCCCGGCTCCCGAGGAGGGCAGAGGTCTTGAGACGGACAAGATGAGCAAGAAGCACATCAGGGCACATTTTGACAACTACCTCGGAGTCATTCTAGATAAGATTCCCGCCGCCGACCGCAAGACTTTCAAGATTGTCGTGGAGGACAGCTATGAGACCGGCGGACAGAACTGGACGGATGATCTGATTCCCGATTTCGAGAAAGCATACGGCTATGACCCGACTCCGTTTATTCCCGTGCTGAGCGGAGTTGTTGTTGGGAGCAGGGATATTTCCGATCGCTTCCTTTGGGATCTTCGTAGGCTCGTTGCTGACGAGATTTCTTATAATTATGTGGGAGGCCTGAGGGAGGTCAGTAATGAGCACGGTCTCACCACATGGCTTGAGAATTACGGCCACTGGGGCTTCCCTGGTGAGTTCCTTCAGTATGGCGGGCAGTCTGACGAGATCGCTGGGGAGTTCTGGAGCTTCGGTGATCTTGGGGATATCGAGAACCGTGTGGCTTCTTCCTGCGGACATATCTATGGCAAGAAGAAGGTCTGGGCTGAGAGTTTCACATGCGGCGGGCCTGACTTCACCCAGTATCCCGGACAGATGAAGCAGAGGGGAGACCGCTTCTTTACAGAGGGCATAAACGCTTCATTGATGCATCTTTACATTCAGCAGCCGGACGACCGTGTGCCTGGTATCAACGCCTGGTTCGGTAATGAGTTCAACCGCCACAACACCTGGTTCTCCCAGATGGATGTTTTCAGCGACTATCTGAAGCGCTGCAACTATGTGCTCCAGCAGGGACGTTATGTCGCCGATGTGGCTTATTTCCTGGGTGAGGATGCTCCTAAGATGACCGGAATACGTGACCCTGAGATTCCGGAGGGATATTCCTACGATTTCATCAATGGTGAGGTCCTGATGGACGCCAAGGTGAAAGAAGGGAAGTTGCTCCTGAACAGCGGTATGGAGTATTCAGTTCTGGTGCTCCCGAAGATCAAGACCATGCGCCCGGAGTTGCTTGCTAAGTTGGAAACTCTTGTGAAAGAAGGGCTTACGATTATGGGACCGGCTCCGGAAAAGAGTCCGAGCTTGGCTGGATATCCAAGGGCTGACCTGGTTGTCAAGTCCATCGCTGATCGGATGTGGAAGACTTCTGAGGAGCCTTTCGCCGCTTCCTTGGATTATGGGAAGGGTGTGATTTATCGTGGCGGGTCGCTTGAGCAGGTACTCGCTGACAAGGGTATTGTGGCGGATTTCCGTGCTGATGATCAAGCACTTCCGCTTCAGTTCATCCATTTGACCTTGGGGGATGCCGAGGTGTATTTCGTGTCTAACCAGGGCGACAAGCCTATCGAGTTTGACGCCATGTTCAGGGTCAGCGGCATGACTCCTGAGCTTTGGAATCCTCTCACAGCTGAGACTCGCTTACTGCCTGAATACAAGGCGTTGTCTAAGACCACAAAGGTTCCTATGCGTTTGGATGCTTTCGAGAGCTCTTTCGTGGTTTTCCGTGGTGATGCTAAGGCTGCGGCTCCGAATGGGCTCAATTATCCTGTGGAGACAGTTGTGGCTGAGTTGGCAGGTCCTTGGAAAGTGGCTTTCCAGGAAGGCAGGGGAGGCCCCGATACTCCCGTGGTGTTCGAATCGCTCTCCGATTGGACTGAGAACCCTGACCCGAGAATCAAGTACTTCTCCGGAACGGCCGTATACTCAAGTTCCATCAAGCTCAGGAAGCTTCCTTCTGAACCGGTCTATCTCGACCTTGGGAAGGTTATGGTGATGGCCAAGGTGAAGGTCAACGGGGAATATGCCGGGGGAGTGTGGTCTGCTCCTTATAGGCTGAATATCAGCGATTTCCTTAAGAAAGGAGAGAATGTGATCGAGGTAGAGGTGGTCAATTGCTGGCGCAATAGGCTGATCGGCGAGAAGGAGGCCATTCCAGAGTCCGAGCGATTCACTTTCCAGACTTCCACCTATCTCGACAAGGACGACGATCTACAGAGCTCCGGTCTCCTCGGTCCCGTCCGCCTCCTCGCCATCCCTTACAACCTCCTCTAACTCGTCAGAGTAGCCCCCAGTCGGAATATGCCTTCCGGAGTCTAATCGCGGAAGGAGATTCCCTCTGTCAGGACTCCGTTCGCTTCGCTCACTCCGGCCCCTCCCAACGCTATTTGGGCATTCGTCGTGAGCGGGCTCACGCCTCATACCCAACTATCGTCGGGCCCCTCCCACTGCCCCTGTCCGGGGGTGGACAGGCCTTCCAGGGGGAGTCTCCTTCCGCTTTAGCTGGCGGCGGGATATACACCTCCCAGGAGGCG
>JAFROA010000310.1 GCA_017429885.1 Bacteroidales bacterium
CCTCCAAGGCGGACATCGTGTCATTCTGCCTCTATCCCGGCCAGGACTTTGTGGAGCGGGATTACACGAATTTCAGGCATGACTTCACAGACAGAAGCTTCGCCGACTGGCTCAACAAGTACCTCTTCATGGAGGACGGTTACGGCTGGACGAAGAGTGACACTTTCGCCTCCAAGGCCAAGATAGCCTACGAGTTTGAGACCTTCTTCAACCAAAGCGGCTACCTCTATCCTCTTTTGGCGCTCTACATCAAGGCTCTCGGAGGCCAGACGGCCACAATGTGGACCTACACTTTCGAGGAGATAGCTCCCTACTTCGGAGGTTCCCATTTCCTCAACCTGCGGTGTACTCCGGCCAAGGCGGCATCTTTCCTGGTCGCCAAACACATCTTCGACAGTCTCGGCCCGGGACTGCCGCTGCCCTCGGGAGTGGACGACGAGATGGTCTGTGAAGAGGGAGACATGCTATGGGCCATCTCCAAAGAGCGCGACGCCGCCGTGTACTCGGACGAGGACAATTACTTCACCTCCGGAGAGACCGCCTCACTTTGGAGCGGGATCAAGCCCTCGCCGAGGGTCAAGCATGTCGGCGGGCTTGGGGACTCTCCGCTTGTAAGTTACTCCGGGACAGGCGTCTACCTCATCGACGAGACCCCCGAGGGCCTCACGATCAACCTGATGCCCGATGTCAATATTAAAGGGGACCAATTCTTCAAGGGCGACTACACCAACATCGTCACAGAGCTTATCTCCGATAAGGAGAACTCGCTGAGTGTCAAGCTGGAACGGTGGAGCAACACCCCAGGAACCCTGTATTCGACAGGGCCAAATGGGGAAAGGAAGGCCGTGTCTTCCCACGAAGGCACCCTTTCGCTTCGTTTGAGACCAGGGAATTATATTTACATCAAAAAGCCATGAGCCACATCTCCCTCATAGGCTTCATGGGAAGCGGGAAAAGCAGCGTCGGCAAAGAGCTGGCGAAGCTCCTCCCCTCGATGGAACTCATCGACCTCGACTCCTACATCGAAGCCATGACCGGCCGGAGTATTCCGGAAATATTTGACACTGAAGGAGAAGAGGCCTTCAGAGAGTTAGAGCGCACAGCCCTTGACGACATATTCATGACCGGGGAACTGACCGGAGCGTCGTACATCCTCTCCCTCGGAGGCGGTACTGTCACATCCGAAGCCTGCCGCAGAATGATCCGCAGGAACTCTACCTGCTTTTATCTCAAGGCTTCCACCGACACACTTGTCCATAACCTTGAGACTTGGCCAGGCGACCGTCCTATGCTTAAAGGCGGCAAGAGTCTCCGCTCCAGGGTCGAGGAACTGATGACCGCCCGCGGCTCCATCTACGAGAAGACGGCCCATCACATCATAAACGTCGGCAGCGACGACTACACCGCCGCCGCCGTGGATATCGTCACCCTACTGGGTTGATATTCAACTAGTTCATAACACCCACTACGTTGTGAGTGTATTTATGGTTTGGGAATTAAAAATAATTCCCTATATTTGACTATTAGACCATTATTTAATGGATCGGATTTTAAAAATATGGTTTGACGGCGAATGGTTGTATGGTCATGGCGATGACGATAAAATCTATCGGCAGTCTTTGCTATGGTACAAGCATTTGATGGCCGCTTCTCCTGAGCAGAGGCAGAAATGCGTATTCAGCGGTGAGGGAATCCACTGGAGAGAACTTGACACGGATGTCAGTTTCGAAAGTTTTCTCTACCCTGAAGCGGAACCTTCTGATTTCCAGAGATTCTTTCTAACTCATTCCGAGATAAACATTGCCGGTTTGGCGCAAAGGGCTGGAATAAACGCCACATTGTTCCGAAACTACATCAATGGTTTCAAGAACCCTTCATCTGACACGGTTGAGAGAATTAAAAACTGTCTCTATTCCATCGGGAAAGAGTATCTTGAGCCTGGATTCTGACAACCCGCCTGTTAATTCGAAAGTGCCTCGAGAATATCGTGGCGGGATTTGCGGAAGTGAAGGGTGGACATGTCGTAGGTTGTCCAGCCATAGACATTCTGGCGGCATATCTCCTTGGCCAGGGCCTCGTCCTTCCGCGCTAGCATCTGCAACAAGGTGTAATCAGCGATACCATCCCTCATGGCCTCCAAACGGATTGAACCGTAAAGCTTCTTATCTCCGGGATAGATAATCCAACTGTCTCCGCCAGGAAGGATATTGCCACCTTCAAGATTGATGCCTGTTGACTCGTATGCGGGATCATCTCCCCTCCATTGATTAAGTCCCCAGTGCAGATAGCCGGTGGCTCCGAACCTGAAGTTCATCCAATGAAGCAAGCGGGTCTTCAGAAGTGGCTGCTCCAGGAACCTGTTGGCGTAGTTGCCCTGAGGAGCGAGGCAGGTATAGAACCAAACCTCATCCCCAGCGGCCTGCCTCTCCTGATAGAAGGAATAACCATCCGCATAGAAGTTCAACTGGGGCACCCAGATGTCGACTATGTCCGCCAGATTGTGGGAATGGCAGGCCTCGATAATAGGGGCTTCCGGGGCATACTGCTTGAAGAATTTCGCTATGGCCACATAAGACTCGTAGTTGTCATTCGCCGGCTCGTCAGCGATGTGCTGGCAATAAATTGAATACCAACCTTTCTCCTTGAGATGGGAGACGAGGGCGGGAATGAACTGTGAGTAGTAATTCTTTGCCACAGGGTCCTCAATAGGCAACTTCTCTGCGACGCCAGGCACATTGACTCCGAACGGGCTGTTCCACAAACCGACACGGCCACCGATATGCCCCACCTCAAGTTTCTTGAGTACTCCGGCTTCCTGGAATATCTCAATTTCCTTGTCAAAATTGGTGAAATCAAAACTCCATTTATCACCATCTGCTTTAGACTCAATCAAGCCGACAGAGACAAGAATTGTGTTCTGATAGCTTTCCTTCATTATCTTGGCCAACGCCCTCACATAATCCCAATGTTCCTCTGAATACAACTCAGCGTCCGGATTGAAATGCTTCAATGAGCTCTCGGCGGCGTTGAACCAGTTGGTCACCCAGAGTGTAGGCTCCTCAAGGACAACAGGATATACCTTGACGGCTATCTCTCCGCTAAGCTTGACCCCTTTGCCTTTCACTAATACTTTCCCCGTATAAACACCAGGAGCGGCGTCCTTCGGCACGGCCACGCTAACCCAGATAGGCTGGGTCTTGCCCCCAGGGACTTCCCAATCCTTGGCGTCATCCACTATCCTATCCGGATACATTCCGGACAGAGATTTGATGGCGTCCCTTCCGGGATCAGGGGTCGTGCGGCCGACGTGGATATAGTCCACAAAACCTGTAGTGACGGACTCTATCTTATTCCCGGCATCATCTGTCAAGGCCTCAAAGGACAGGCTCAGTCCCTCGAGATTCACAGCGCTACGAAGGGCGAACTGAAAGGTGGCATGCTCACCTGCAGCCACTTCCTCCACCTCGGAATAAGGATAGGACCAAGTGGTCTCAGGAAGGAGTTTTTCCAGAGGGTCAACCCTGGTAAGCGATACGCTCTTGTCATTGCTGCAGGATACTACCAAAGACACTGTAGCTGCAAAAGCGGCCACCAAAGAAAGGAAATGTTTCATATTTAAAGATTTATGTGGTTACTATATAAACTCCTCGCGCTCCTTGATATCCTTGATACGAAGTTGGAGGGTCGAGTTGCCGCGGTAGTAGTTCTCGACGATAGAGTAGCAGATGTCGAAGGGATTGCCTGCCTTGATATATTCGTAGTATTCGGCCATATTGAAAGCGATGGCCGGAATCTGGTGGAACGGCTGTTTCTCGTCAATCAGGTCAAGCTTCATGTGGACACCGCCGGCACCGACCTTACGGCCGTTGCCACCGTCAGAAACGTTCTCTGTCAGGAATACGGGATTATTATTGCCGGGACCGAAGGGCTGGAATTGCTTTAGTAGCCTGAAGAACTTTGGGGTGATCTGGCTGAACTCCAATTTGGCGTCAATATCGGTCACGGGGGTCAGCATCTCATCGGTTATCTTCTCCCCGATGAACTTGTCAATCCTGCGGACGAACTCGTCCAAGTTGCTCTCCTTCATGGTTAAACCAGCGGCGTAGACATGACCACCGAAGTTCTCGAGAAGATCAGCGCAGCTCTCTATTGACTCGTACAGATCGAAGCCAGCGACGCTCCTGGCGGAACCGGTGATGAA
>JAFROA010000311.1 GCA_017429885.1 Bacteroidales bacterium
TAAAAACAGTACACCTCAGCTTTAGGGAAAGCCTGCTTCATCTCTATCGCCTGTTTGACGGCGGTCGCGCAGCATACCTTTGAGCAAGACCTGCAACCTGACTTCTCGTCCCTGGAACCCACACAATGGGCGAAACCTATCCTGCCAGGGTTCTCGATCCTGCGGTCTGATCCTGTCTTAAAATAGGCCTCGAGATCAGCGTTGGTCATGACCTGGTCGTAGATTCCGTAGCCATATTCCTCCTTCTTCACGGCATCAAAAAGGTCAAAACCTGAAGCGACCAAAACAGCGTCGGAGAGGACAGTGATGCCATTGGTTAACCTGACATTGTAAGACTTATCGAGACGGTTTATCGCTCTCACGTCCGTGTCAGTGAAACATTTGGCGCCTTCTGCTCCATGAAGGAGCCCGCCCAGGACCTCGTCCGCCGGGACGCTGTCAGGGAAAAGCCTGTCCCATTTCGCCAGATGTCCGCCAAGTTTGGGAGACTTCTCGATCAGGATGACATTGTATCCCATCCTCTGCAACTGCGCGGAAGCCTCAAGTCCGGCAGGGCCGCCGCCTATAATAAGGATATTGTTCTTCATATTCAGACTATTTCAAACAGGCGCAAGGAATAGGATTACCGAGGTCCTTGCCATTCTTTCCCAAATACTTCTTAGCGGGATCGTACTCGACTCCCATTTTATCCAGAAGTGGCTCAGGGCCAATCTGATGAGTCTGAAGCCCGAGATCCCATGGATCATAGCCCATAACAAGCCCAGCTACCTCCTCATAAGTCAAGACTGGAATGCCATGGCCATTCTCACCATAGGTTTTGCCTGTAGACTCAGCTATCACATACTGCCACCGATCCATGAAGTAAGGGCACCCAGGGCAATTTGTGATTATCAAATCCGGCTTGAAAGGCTCAATACTCTCGAATTTCTTGTGGGTATTGGAGAGAGAGTAACCCCTGTTGCCTTTGATGAAATACTGCCTGAAACCGAAACCGCAGCAATGCCTCCTCTCAGGATAATCCACAATCTCACCACCCCAGGCCTCAATCATACCAACCAAGACATAAGGATATTCAGCGCCTCCGACTCCCTTAGAAGGGAACATCTTAGAATAATGGCAACCGATGTGCTCCACCACCTTCAGAGGCTCGCCGGTGTGCACATTCACAAGTTTCCGGACCGCCTGGGCGGCTATCATATTCCGGTATTTATATATCAGGTCACTGGCATGGACCAAGAATTTGGGCTTGGCGAACTCCAGCTTGCATGATTTCCATAGATTCTCCCGGATCTTAGCCTCGAGCTCCGGGAACTCCCTCCATGTCTCCATAGTCTCACAATAGAGGCCGAAAGAAGTGATGCAGGAACAAACATAGTTCTCGTAGCCATACTTGGCCATTAAAGCGAACTGGCGGGCGATTATAGTCATCACGGTCTCTTGTGGGATAGCGTCGCTGTGATAGGCGATTCCCCCACATGTGGTGTGATGCTCTGTCTCAAATATATCCTTACCCAGAACGTTCCTCGTGATGTCAAGGAAAGTCGCCTCTGAGGCTGGGAAAAAACTCTGCCTAATGCAACTGCGGACATAAAAATAGTGGTCGTCCGGTATCTCTTTCTGGTAGTCTGACCAGATTTTCTGTTTCCCTTCGTAGATCATAAATCCTAATGATTCAAATGTTTAGGGTCGCTGGCTGTATACACCATCTTGGAGAATTCCTCCATAGTCATCCCAAGCTCATCAGCTTTTTTTCTAGCGGCCTCAGCCACATTATCCATTCGAGCGGTCGCACCGGTTATGTCGAATATGCTCTTTATCTGGTCGAGATCCTCCTGCGGAATCTTTCTCATAGCTCCCGGCCCGCCACCGTCAAGGTTGCCGCCAAGACGCTCGAAAACATCGTCCAGATGCTTCTCCTCCCATTCCCAAACCCTGCCGGCCTCGGGATGTCCCTCATAATCAAACCTACGTGGATAGACACAATAGCCGTAATCAAGGATATTCGAGCAAAGATCCTTTGTCAGTAAGTACATCTGACGTCCCTTCTCAGATTCAATGAAATAACCGAGTTCTACGGAAAGGTTGCGCAATGCCATTATTATAAGCCCGGGAGCGTTCTTCCTCGGACACCTTGTCACGCAACTCATGCATTCTCCGCAATACCAAATCATGTCACTCTTGAGCAATTTCTCAATCTCCTCATCATCCTTGCTCTGAACTATATCCACGATCTTCCTCGGATCGTAACGATAGAACTCGGCCGCCGGGCAGATAGCCGTGCATGTCCCGCAATTGATACATGCGTTCAAGCCCTCTTTCAGGCGGTAGTCCTTCATCAAAAGGTCGTATAGTTTAACCATTGCCATTCTCTTTTTTAGTAGGATACTTCTCGGCCAAAGCCTCCAGATCGGAAGCGGGATCCATGTTCCTCTCCATTCTGGCCAGCACCTGGACAAAAGTCTTGATCGCTTTTGAGGAAATATCGCCGAGAATCGAATACACCGACTCATAGGCCAGGGAGTCGATTGTCTTCCTGACACTTAATGAATATGGCGTCACCTCTATGAGGTTTTGCCTCCTGTCCTCCGGATTAGACACCCTCCTGACCAAGTCGCGTACCTCAAGACCGTCTATAAGCTTCACAATCGAGTTCTTGTCCCTCATCGTGATGTCAGCTATCTGTTGCTGGGTTAGGACTCCCTCATCCCATAGGGTGTCCATGACCAGAAACTGCTCAGGAGAAAGCTGGAAACCTCCCGCCCGGAAGGTCTCCGTCAGCTTCTGCTTCATACTGTTATGCACGATGTTCAGGAACAGAAAAACCTGTTTCTCTAGTACCATGTTTTATTGTAATACCTTTTACTATTATGCAAAGATAGCCCAAAAGAGCTGATTCTCCAAATCAGGCGCGGAATTTCTTATCCTCTTCGAGCATTCCCAGATAAGAATTGTATCTCTCCTGAGATATTCTTCCTTGCTCGACGGCGAGCTTGACCGCACACCCCGGTTCATGAGTATGGGTACACGGGGTGAAACGGCATGCCTTCATCTCCCGTAGCATCTCAGGGAAATAAAGACCAATCTCCTCTTTCTTAAGATCCACAAGCCCAAAGCCTCTAAGCCCAGGTGAATCAATTATGAAACCTCCGGAGGACAACGGATACATCTCGTAGAGAGAAGTTGTGTGCTTGCCTTGCAGATGGGCTATTGAGATATCGCCGACCTTAGGATTCAATGAAGGGTCTAATGCCTTGATAATAGAGGACTTCCCGACACCGGACTCGCCCGTGAAGAGACAAACCCTGCATTCATCATGAGAGCCGACCGCTTCTCTTAGAACGTCGATTCCCTCCCCTGTCAAGGCAGAAGTCTCAATTATAGGATAGCCAGCGCTTTCGTAAATACGATGGAAATCAGCGAGCTCATCAGGGAACTCTTTTTTAAATATGTCGACTTTATTCAAGACAATAGTCGCGGGTATGCCATAAACCTCACAGGTGAGCAGTATCCTGTCAAGGAAAGGAAGCTTGATCTCAGGGAAAAAGAGAGTGACGACAACAAATGCCCGGTCAAGATTAGCGGCGATGACGTGGGACTGACGGGAAAGATTCGTGGATTTTCGGATCACATAGTTCTTTCTTTCAGCCACTTCAACAATGCTGGCAGGATGAGTGATTGATGGTTCATCTGAATACTCATACGACACAATGTCGCCTACAGCCACAGGGTTGGTGGCATCACTACCCGAAAGGCGGATTTTACCTTTGAGAACAGCGGGGAATGGCGCCCATTCAGGGAGCGCGGACAGCAGGAAATGACTTCCAGCGTTCTTCACCACAGTCGCTTGA
>JAFROA010000029.1 GCA_017429885.1 Bacteroidales bacterium
AGGTACTCGTCCACATGGACGGAGGTGAGGATGTCCCACTTGACCATCTCCTCGGACAGCACGATGGCGTCCTCGTAGTTGTATCACTTCCAAGGCATGAACGCGACCTTGAGGTTGCGCCCGAGGGCGAGCTCGCCGTTCTGGGTGGCGTAGCCCTCGGTCAGGACCTGGCCGGCCTCGACCTTGTCGCCCTTTCGCACTATGGGCTTGAGGGTGACGACTGTGCTCTGGTTGGTCCTCCTGTAGATAGGAAGGTTGTAGACAGTCTCCTCGGGGCTGAATGAGACGAACTTCTCGTCATCGCTCCTGGTGTACTTGATCCTGATCTCCTTGGCGTCGACGTAGGTGACAACACCCTTGCGGTCGGCGATGAACTGGGTCCTGGAATCGAGGCAGACCCTCTCCTCAAGACCGGTGCCCACGATAGGGGACTCGGGGGAGAGAAGCGGGACGGCCTGGCGCATCATGTTCGCTCCCATCAGGGCGCGGTGGGCGTCGTCATGCTCCAGGAAAGGAATAAGGGAGGCGGCGACCGAAGCCATCTGGTTCGGAGCCACGTCCATGTAATCGACCTGCTCCTTGGAGACCACGGGGAAGTCGGCCTCGAGACGGCACTGGATCCTGTCGTCCGTGATGTTGCCGGAGGCGTCCATCTTGACCTTGGCGAGGGAGACATATTTGTTCTCCTCCTCCTCGGCCGACATGTAACGCCAACCCTTGGCGGTCAGGTCCACCTTCCCGCCCTTGACCTCGCGGTAGGGGGTCTCGATGAATCCGAGCTGGTTGATCCTGGCGTAGACGCACAGGGAAGAGATAAGTCCGATGTTCGGGCCTTCAGGCGACTCGATAGGGCAAAAACGTCCGTAATGGGTGTAGTGGACGTCTCGGACTTCGAATCCTGCCCTGTCCCTTGACAGACCGCCGGGACCCAGGGCGGAGAGACGGCGCTTGTGCGTGATCTCGGCCAGGGGGTTGGTCTGGTCCATGAACTGGGACAACTGGCTCGTCCCGAAGAACGAGTTGATCACTGAAGACAGGGTCTTCGCGTTGATGAGGTCGATGGGGTTGAACTGCTCGCTGTCGCGGACGTTCATCCTCTCGCGGATGGTCCTGGCCATCCTGGAGAGACCCACGCTGAACTGGTTCGCCAGCTGCTCCCCGACAGTGCGCACGCGCCTGTTGCTGAGGTGGTCGATGTCATCGACCGTGGCCTTGGAGTTGATGAGCTGGATGAGATACTTGATGATCTCGATGATGTCGTTGTTGGTCAACACCCTGACCTCGGGGTCTGTGGTGAGCCCGAGCTTCTTGTTGAGGCGGAACCTTCCGACTATTCCGAGATCATACCTCTTCTCTGAGAAGAAGAGCTTCTCGATGACGTCCCTCGCGGTCGCCTCATCCGGCGGTTCTGAGTTACGCAGCTGTTTGTAGATGTAGTTGACAGCCTCGATCTCGGTGTTGGTGGGATCCTTCTGGAGGGTGTTGTAGATGATGGCGTACTCGTTGGAGTTGGCCTCGTCCTTCTGCAGGAAGATGGTCTTGACATCCGTCTCCCCGATCTTCTCGATGGTGTCGTCGTCGAGGGTCTCACCTCTTTCGACGATGGCGACGGTCCTCTCGATAGGGATGACCTCGCCGGTGTCCTCGTCCTCGAAATCCTCCATCCAGGTCTTGAGGACCTTGGCGGCGAGTTTCCTGCCCTTGTTGGCCTCGAGGGACTCGGGCGTGGCCTCAACCTCGTCGGCCAGGCCGAAAATGTCTATGATGTCCTTGTCGGAGTTGTAGCCTATGGCGCGGAGAAGAGTCGTGACGGGCAACTTCTTCTTGCGGTCGATGTAGGCGTACATGACGTTGTTGATGTCAGTGGCGAACTCGATCCAGGATCCCTTGAACGGGATTATGCGGGCAGAATAGAGCTTGGTGCCGTTGGCATGCATGCTCTGGTCGAAGAAGACTCCGGGCGAGCGGTGAAGCTGCGATACTATGATTCGCTCCGATCCGTTTATGACTAAGGTTCCGGCAGTATTCATATAGGGGAT
>JAFROA010000312.1 GCA_017429885.1 Bacteroidales bacterium
GTCGGAAAAAACCAACGACTCGGGATGAGGATTCCAATCAAGATCATAAAGCCCCAGGCGAATGGCGTTATCTGTCCTCTCGGAACAGGTTGTAATCGAGAAAGGTTTCCCGCCAAAGCATCTGATCTTATAATCAATCAACCCTGATCCGTCCTCCCCGAGGAACGGTTCTGCCAAAACCTTAGGCTTGATCTTGTTATAATATAACTCGCCGTTGATATACCCGATCTTCCTGCCAAGACGCCTCGAGAAATGATCCCTGATGGCTACCGGATCAAATCCACGGGTCTTGTCAACTATTCTGAAGGATCCGCTGTCATGGTTGCATTTTAACACGAATTTATCGGGAAGAGAATCGAAATCAATGTCTTCCGCTCGATCCCACACTCCTAGCAACGGGATCAGCAGGTCTCCAAGTCCTTTTGATGAGACATATTCACGGACGAGGACCTTGTCAGCGCAATAAGACCACAAAGAAGTGTCCGTACGTGACATGAGCCAATAAATCTTCTCATTGATGTCTTTGGGGTTATCCCAGTCGATCTTACGGCCCTTCCTTCTCTCATATTCACGCCCGATCACTGTCTCATAGAAATGATCAAGCATGAAACGCATGTAGACGCCAAAATACAACTTGCTCCGCAGACTCATAGAGATCCCCATTGGTTAAAACTTAATATCAAGCAGTTCCCCCAAGGCGACATCCTGGTCATAGGAAGACAAGTACATCACTCCACCGCTAGGGTAAAGGGTCAACTCTCCGAAAAGCACTTGTTCCCCGACCTGGTAAAGATCCACCCTCACGAACTTAAGTCCCTCTGAGAGAATCCTGGCGACTCGCAGCATATTATCGTAACGGGACGGTTTATCCGGCAAGGTTTCCTGAGGAGGAAAGTCCTTACGGGAGAAAGGCAGGAACTTCCAGTCCAAAGATAGGAAGTTGATATGTCCAGCAGTAGAGACATAGACGAACTTTGGTTCGCCGTCGCAACAAAAGAATCTGTAATCGTCCAGATGAGCCCCATCAGGGTTAAGGAGCGGTTCAGCCAATATCTTTCTTGGAACGTCTTTATAAGCCCATTCCCTATTGGACGAGTAAGCGGTCGCCAAAGATTCCGCCAGACTACGACGGGCCTCCTCGCAATCAAAGCTGGATTTGTCCATGCAAATGACAGCGCTGCCACTATCGTGGTTACACTTCAATATGAATTGCTCCGGCAACGAATTGAAATCGATCTCGTCAGCTGAATCCCAAAGGCCGATTGTAGGCACAACGTATTCCTCGCCAATGCGGTCAGCGACATATTTCTTGACACGGTATTTGTCCACAAGAACGCTCAAGAGAGGATCCCGCTCGGTGAGGATCAGTTTCATGATCTTCTCATTGAATGTGCGGGGATGCCGCAAATGGGCCGCCTTTCCCATGGCGACGCGATATTGCATATGGAAAAAAAGCCGGGGAGGAAGATAGCGGGACGTCTTTTTAAACACGAAGCTCACCGCGCGATTATATACCGACGATAATGACATATCAATTACTTTTATGTGAATACACCATGGAAGCGACACCATCCACGTGGGTCACGAGCCAATAGGTAATGGCTTTACGAACGCCAATATTCTTAATTAGACTCTTCAGTGAGACAAATCTCCAGAGATTATTCTTTCTCGCGAGATCATGAACGACCTTACGGTCATATCCTTTATTGACCATGTTGAAAAGCACATGGGCGCAAAAACCTTCCGCCTCACTGCGAAGATCATCATATTCCCGAACAGACTCA
>JAFROA010000313.1 GCA_017429885.1 Bacteroidales bacterium
ATCAGACGTGATACCGAGTACACAAAGGAATATAAACCGGCATGTTAATCAAACACGAAACTCTTCACCGATGAATCAATGAGATGACTTACCTGTTAACTTCTTTAAAAACCATTTGGAAAATCCATAAGAATATATAGGTAAAAAATTTCACTATATTTATAATCATGAAAGCCAGTTCAGCCTTATTGTACGCTCTGATGGTGGCGGCGCATATGTCTTGTTCAAGGACATCGGCTCCGGATTTGTCCGCCATAGACGATCCACGCCTGTTCAGCGGCAACGATACCACCGCATTCCGGGATCCAGCCGCCATTTACGAGAATGGGGTTTTCCATCTGTTCTTCTCCCTCGTCCGGATCGAGAGAGACAGCGTGTTCAGTTATGTGGCCACTTCCACCAGCGTGAACCTGAAGGATTGGACGGAGCCCAGGATCTTGACCGAGAGAGACCAGAATCTGGATTATTCAAGCCCAGGGAATGTTATACGCTTCGGAGATGAATGGATCCTGTGCATGCAGACCTATCCGAGACCTGGATATATCAAATCCGAGATGCCTAGATACGGTAGCGAGGACGCGAGGCTCTTCATCATGCGAAGCAAGGACCTTGAGACCTGGACTCAACCGGAACTACTTAAGGTCAAAGGAGATATCCCAGAGGAAGATATGGGCAGGATGATTGATCCATATCTCATCGAGGACAAGGATGAGCCTGGAAAATGGTGGTGCTTCTACAAGCAGAATGGGGATGGGCAGCTGGCCGGCTCACCGCCGGATTCGTACTGGATTGCAGATCAATCCCTTCCGTAGGAAAATACATAATGTTCTTCCACGGGTCCGGCCCCCTTACGGAGACCGAGGGCGATTTCGATAAAAACAGCTCTATCGGAATAGCTTGGAGCGACGACCTACAGTCCTGGGCCTGGCCAAACTAGGGGCGCAGCCAGTTAGTGCTGCCGTAATTATCCAGCCTTTCCACATCACGGCTTGTCTTGTCTCCATCCAAACGCTTGATATCGTATTCCGTTCTCTCACTCACAAACTTGGCCCACTTCTTCCATTCTCCGGTGTGACGTAGTCCTCCCGGCACGGTATGGATGAGCTCATGAATCAGAGTGTTGCGCAAGGATTTCTCCGTGTTCTTCAAGGTGTATCCAGATATCTCTATATAATAATCATAATCAGTATACTTCTTTTTGCTCCCTTTGGGACAGCACAACCCATAATAGCGACGAGAGCCATTCAGAGTCACATCAGGGCATATAGAATCGGAAATTGGCACACCGAGCCCTCTCAGCAGTTCTATACACTCTGCCAGCATCCGGTTGATTCTTTCATCGGTTTCAGGTCCTATCCAGCGAAGTTGACCATTCCTGAGTTTCTCCTGAAGTTTCTGCAATTCAGCATAATGGTTGACAGATCTATCAACAAACAGCTTCTGATTGAGTATTATGGGCATTACAATCAGCAAAGCCACAATAGTCAGAAGTATTATCTTGATAAGCATCTATACGTATATGATTGCGGAAGTCGCTATAGATCAAAATAAAACATCATTCCCTGAATATTCGCCTTATACATAAACTCCTGTTCCAGAGGATTTCCAGACAAGTCGGGATAGCATTTATTAACTAACGCTTGAGGCTGAATTTGGAGCCAACGTCCTGTTGAATTATAAACCAAAGCCTGAGGCGCTTGATAGTAAGCTACAACCCGAGCTGAGCCTCCATAAACCTCTACTTCGATTCTGAGCTTACTCACACTTCCGTCGCTATATAAGCAATATGCGCTTGTTCTGATCCTCTCTGCCGAGACTCTGGAACGAGAAGAACCAGTTCCTGTGGAAGGATAACCAGGGCTATAACTCCCGGAAGACTGTGGGGGAATATATGGCTGATAAACAAGACTCTGGGCTTTAATGTCAGTGCAAACCAACGCTATCGCAATAACATGAATAAGAATGATAATGTGTTTCATAATACAGTGTTCTTGTTGTTATTCTGGGGCAAAAATCGCTGTTTCTGATGAGTATACCAAGGCTTTTTCAGGGCGTTGTATGAACAGGGTAATCTCTTGTATGAGAGATGATTCATACGTGTATTTCGTACACCAGAAAGCCTATTTCATACATTGGCATAAATAACTGTCCAGGACTTGGAAATAATCACTATTTTTGTGAAACAATTCCTCATGGAGAAACAAATCGTCATATCCAAAGGAACTGAATTGTTCCAGATTCCAGCCCGAAGGTTGGTCTATATCTCATCCGACGGGAACTATTCCAATGCCGTGACACAAGACGGCAGGTCATTACTTTTATCCTATCAGCTTGGCCAGCTAGAGGACATCATAGCTGATCAGCTAGGCGAAACCGGATTCGATTTCGTCCGTTTAGGAAGAAAGCTGATAGTGAACATGGATTTCGTCCATTATGTCGACGTTGCCAAGCAGCAGCTAATCCTTTCGGACTGCGCCGGCTGTCGACACGAACTCAGCGCCTCACGAGAGGTTCTTGTAAAGTTGAAAGCATACATTGAAGCATCGACGAGAAATGATTGATAATGAAAAAGATATCCGAGACGACGAGTTCCGGGTTATCACACATTCCGACTTCCACAAAGAATCAGGTCGCAAATTCCTGAGCAAAAATTGGTGGATTATTGTAGTCCTGGCAGTCGTAGTCGCAATAGTCACGGGATTACTATTCCTGTAGTTTATTCGCGAGTATCTTCGCCATGCTCCTCAACCCGTTCAAAACAGATTCGAAAGAGCTGGTTCGGGAGTTGTCATAAAGGTCGTTAAGCAAGCAGCTGCTCACCGCCAGTGAAACCTCTCTAAGAATCAGGTCGGAATAATAAGATCTGTGTTCTCGTGTCAGAATCCTCGACAATTCAGAGGCTATCCATTCGGCGCCGGCTACAGTCAAATCAAAACTCGCGGCATCCACATTTACTTCCTCGGGAATAGACTCGCTGGCAAGAGCGAGCAGAACATATGCATTCTCCATAAGGAACATCATGTCTGAAGCATCTTTCCGAGTCAAGAGATGGCGATCTTCCCAAGCGTCAAGCTTTATCAGCCATTGGCCCGGAAGAGACGCCACATGGAAACTGAAGCGTCCATCCACTGTCACATAATCAGAGGCCCGCATAACATCCTCAAAACACCTCACGGACATGACCGGATCCCCCTCCGGCGGCCAAGCCACAGTCTCATTCTCGGCCAAAGCACCGAAAGGGACTATATCCACCTCGTACTTCAGAGTCATTCCCTTCAGGCTATAATAGAACTTCTGCTTTTGCTTACCTTTCTCAAAGCCCTGACCGATAAGTATTCCCGTTAGTCGGTCGTATTCTCCCCATTCCTTCAAAGCCACGGCCACATCGAGATCCATCGTCTTCCTTGGAGCATCCTGAGAGTTCAACAACATCGAGCAGATATCCCTTGCCGCCGCTCCGACCAGATACAAGCAGGCATTGATCTCCGAATATGCATGATATAGAGCATCCAGAGTCTCCGCTAAAGCGTCATTCTGGAGTTCCTTCCTCGTGATTTCATATCTCATCCTACAACCCCTCCTTAATTCTCATGGCAGCCTCTCTGCAACGGTCATCATCAATCGAGAGGAGATCCGCATAGACAACCACTGCCGGGACACCTTCCGTACTCCAAAACTTCTTGTAAACAAATATATCTCCCTCCGGATCGGGAATCATTCTTGCTGTTTTAATCAGGC
>JAFROA010000314.1 GCA_017429885.1 Bacteroidales bacterium
ATCGAAGCCGTTGTAGATCGATAGTATGATGATAAGGGCTGCCGTGCCGATAGCCATGCCGATGGCGCTGATCGCGGAGATGATGTTGATCACATTGTGAGACTTCTTCGCGAACAGGTACCTTCCAGCTATGAAGAGCGGCAGGTTCATCGGGGCGGTTTATTCTGGTTTGTAAGAGTCCTTGAGGGCAGTGGTCTTGTTGAACACGGCTTTCTCAGGTGTGCTGTCAGAATCCTTGAAATAGTACCCTGTACGCTCGAACTGGACTGCGATTCCGGAATTATCTTCCAGAAGCGCCGGCTCGGCGTATCCGGTCAGAACCTTGAGTGATTCGGGATTGAGGAAGTCCTTGTAATCCTTGTCCTCGGGGATTGAGTTCATGTCCTCTTTAGTGAACAGACGGTCGTAATCACGGATCTCAATCTCTTTGGCGAATTCGGTGGGGACCCAGTGGATGGTGCCTTTGACTGAGCGCCAAACCTCACCTCCAGGCCTCGTGGTGGGGTCGTATGTGCATTTGAGCTCCACGATATTGCCATCGGAGTCCTTCACAACCTCCTCGCACTTGATTATGTAGGTGTATTTAAGGCGGACCTCACCCTCCGGTTTGAGCCTGAAGAACTTCTTCGGTGCATCCTCCATGAAGTCGTCTCTCTCGATAAAGAGCTCACCTGTGAAGGGAACTTTCCTTGTCGCCCCTTCTGGTTCAGCCGGGTTAAGCGGGCAGTCGAACCACTCGACTTTTCCTGCTTCCCAATTGGTGATGGTGACTTTCAACGGATTCTGGACAACCATGTAGCGGTTGGCCCTGGCGTTGAGATCCTGGCGCACACACCATTCCAGAAGCTGGATGTCCATCATCTGGTCGCGCTTTGAGACACCAATCTTCTCGCAGAACATCTTAAGTGCCTCCGGTGTATAGCCTCTGCGTCTCACTCCGCAAAGCGTGGGCATCCTGGGATCATCCCATCCGGCCACGAGACCCTTCTGGACAAGTTCCAGAAGCTTACGCTTGCTCATGAGAGTATATGTGAGGTTGAGTCTGGCGAACTCATACTGGTGGCTCGGGTAAATGTGCAGCGCTTGGATGAACCAATCGTACAGAGGGCGATGGACGTCAAACTCGAGGGTGCAGATGGAATGGGTGATATGCTCGATCGAGTCGCACTGGCCATGTGTGAAATCGTACATCGGATAGATGCACCATTTGTCTCCCGTGCGGTGGTGGGAGGCGTGCTTGATGCGGTAAAGCAGCGGATCCCTGAACATCATGTTAGGGGAGGCCATGTCTATCTTGGCCCTCAGAACCTTCTCACCGTCAGCGTATTTCCCTTCTTTCATCTCCCGGAAAAGCTTGAGGTTCTCCTCGACGCTCCTATTCCTGTAGGGGCTCTCCTTTCCAGGTGTATCGACGGTGCCGCGGCCCTTACTGATCTCCTCCTGGGTCTGGTCGTCAACATAGGCGAGACCTTCCTTGATGAGCTGTTCTGCCCACTCGTAGAGTTGGTCGAAGTAGTCCGAGGCGTAAAGCTCCTTGTCCCACTTGAAGCCCATCCAGCTGATGTCTTCCTTTATGGCGTCGACGTACTCCGTGTCCTCCTTTGTGGGGTTGGTGTCGTCGTAGCGAAGATTGGTCTTTCCGCCATACTTCTCAGCCAGGCCGAAGTTGATGCATAGGCTTTTGGCATGGCCGAGATGGAGGTAACCATTGGGCTCCGGAGGGAACCTGGTCATGACGCTTTCCACCTTGCCCGACTTCAGATCGTCCTCAATTATCTCTTCAAGGAAATTCAATTTCTTGGTCTCTTCCATTTTTTCCAAACTTTGATCAATCCAACAAAGATACAAAAAAGCGGGCTTATGTCAGATTATTTGGGTATATTTGTTTCTCTTCTCTTTATCGCTGTTTTGATCTGGCTCATTCCGGAGGCTACGCCGCTGTCATATCCCCGGTTAAATGATCTATCCCTCAAGTATCTGGCTGGCGGCGTTCTTCGTGTCCACTTTCTCGATCACACGCTCCAGGATGCCGTTCTCGTCGAATATGAATGTGCGTCGGAGAGTCCCCATGGTGGTTTTGCCGTACATTTTCTTCTCACCCCAGGCTCCAAAGTCCTGTAGCATCTGGGTAGATGTATCCGCAAGGAGACGGAATGGAAGCTCATACTTGGCCCTGAACCCCGTATGGGACTTGGAGCTGTCTTTGCTGACTCCAACGACATTGTAACCTGCGGCGGTGAGCTCAGCGTAATTGTCCCTGAATGAACAGGCCTCGGCAGTGCAGCCTGAGGTGTTGTCTTTTGGATAGAAATAGATTATGGTCTTGCGGCCTTTTTCGATGAAGTCTTCTGATTTCACGGTATTTCCGTCCTGGTCCAGGACCTCGAAGGACGGCATTTTGTCTCCAATTTTAAGCATGGGTTCTAATGGTTCAAAAATCAAATATTTATATGTTATTCCTCATATCGACTTCGGCTTTCAGTAAATCTTCATCTGTTATTGATATGAGTTCTTCTTTCGAAAGATCTTTTTTTATGGAAAGTCGGTTTGACTGGCTTTCTATTGCCTTTTCAAACAGGTTCCTGATAAAGCGGCCATTCCCAAAGTTCCGGTCGCCTTTTCTTATCGCTCTAGAAATAATCCCCTTCAATGTCAAATCTGCTTCCTCGGTAAGGTGATACTCATATTTGTCCAGATTGGAAATAAATATCTTGTATAGTTCTTCCTGAGTGTAATCTGGAAATTCGATGTATCTAGTGAAGCGCGACTGGAGACCTGGGTTCGAGTCGATGAAAGATTTCATTTCTTTGGTATACCCGGCCAGGATCACAATCAGCCTATCCCTGTCGTCTTCCATTCGTTTAAGCAGGGTGGCGATAGCCTCAGGACCGAAATCGTTTAGCCCTCCTACCAAGGTGTAGGCCTCGTCAATGAAC
>JAFROA010000315.1 GCA_017429885.1 Bacteroidales bacterium
ATATCATTCAGGATCTGGGCTGAGGCTGGAGCCCCGGTTGAGAGCATCAGAGAAGCACCTAAAACAAGGGTCGCCAACGCCTTCAGGCTTTTGGTTAAAGAAATGTTAGTTTTCATTTTTGAATAGTTTTAATTGTCAAAAAAGTCATATTTGACGCAATTTACTAAAAAAAAGTATAATTACAAAGGCCATGCCTAGCCCTTGCCTAACTTATGAGACCCTCTATTGCCGGATTTGATTTTTTTAGATAACTTGCGAAGTTTTTAATCAATTGGGAAAATGAGAAACAACTTCTTCAAATGGGTTCTGGCCGTCATCGTGGGCCTCTTGGTTTGGGGCATAATCAAGGCCATATTCTTCATTATGATGATAGGATCACTTGCCGGAAGCGCTACCTCCAGTAGCGGCAGCTCCTCCCTTCTCCCGAAGGAGGGCATCCTTTTAATGGATATGAGCTCACTTGTGATCACGGAACAGACAACCGAGGGAATGCCCTCAATGTCAATAACTTCCTTAGGTGGCATGGGCAGTGGTAGCGTCAGCGCTCCAATAGGTGTTTACGATGCGGTCCAAGCTATCCACAAGGCTGCCGAGGATCCCGGCGTCAAGCTTATTCTCCTTAAGACCGACAATATAGCGAGCGACATCACTAACGTGGGCGAGATCCGCAAGGCACTCTCGGAGTTCCGCAAGAGCGGCAAAGCCATTGTCGCTTACGGCGAGGCTTACACGTCAGGAAGTTACTATCTCGCGTCCGTGGCTGACAAGATCTACACGACCAGCCACCATGGAGGGAATAACTTCATGCTCGGCCTGGGAGGCAGGATGATATTCCTGAAAGACCTGCTTGACAAGCTTGGAGTCAACTACCAGCTCATCCGTCACGGCAAGTATAAGAGCGCCGGGGAGATGTACATCTTGAACGCCCCGAGTCCAGAGAATATGGAGCAAAATCAGGTGATGGTCAATTCCATGTGGGAAACGATAGCGAAAGAGACCGCCGAGGCGAGGGGAATCATCGTTGACTCCCTGAACTATTTTATTGACAATCTTTCGATTAACTTCCCTGAGGATATGGTCACCCACAACCTGGCCGACGAGGTTCTCTCTGTCGAGGGGTACAAGGACAAGATGACCGTTCTCGCCGGAAAGGAGAAGTTCAAGGATGTCAAGTTCATTCCTTTCAAGGACTATGCGGTCGCTAAAGTCAAGCCCAACACAGCGGCTAAGAAGAAAATCGCCGTCATCTACGCCAACGGCAATATTGTCGAGCAGGATGACCCCAACAACATCTCTGGAGACAGGTTCGCGAATATCATCGCCAAAGTCCGCGCCGACTCGACTGTCAAGGCTGTCGTGCTCAGGGTCAATTCTCCCGGCGGAACCGTCCTGGCGGCCAGCAAGATCAAAGAGGAAATCGATCTGACAAGAGCCGTCAAACCCGTCGTTGCTTCTTACGGAGCGTATGCCGCCTCTGGAGGCTACTGGATCTCAAATAGTTGCGACCACATTTTCTCCGACGCCACCACGCTCAC
>JAFROA010000316.1 GCA_017429885.1 Bacteroidales bacterium
CGGGACACCCGGGGGGACGTGACCTTCCGTGACGGGGACGGCTATGCCGGTCTGCATTACACTGATTCGACCGGAAGAAATGATATCCAGGATTCAAAGGTCGCTATCGGAAAGGATGGCAATGTGTATTTCCATGTCAGGTGCGGTTCGGACATTTCTTATTGTGCCGATCCTGATTGGATGCTACTGCTTATTGATTCAGATCAGGATTCCGGGACAGGATGGTATGGCTACGACATACTTGTCAACCGTAAGGTCTCTGAAGATGGAATCACTACGGTTATGAGTTATGCGGGTGGAGCTTGGAAAGATGTCTGTGAGGCTCGGTACGCTGTGGCCGGCCCGGAAATGGAGATAGCGATTCCAGCGTCCGCTTTGGGAGTTTCAGGCAAGAAGGTCAGTTTTGATTTCAAATGGGCTGACAACACCGGGGAACTAAAGGATCCGATTTCTCTTTGTCTCCATGGTGACACAGCCCCTAACAGGCGATTCAATTATAGGTTTATCTGGGAAAAATAGATAGAAAAGATATGAGAATAATCAGGGCAATTGTTATAAGCGTTTTATTGGCGGTTCCAGCGGCTATGTTCGCGGACGGAGGGAAGAACACCTCTCTATGGTATAAACAGCCTGCGAAAGATTGGAATGAGGCGCTTCCTGTGGGGAACGGCAGGATTGGGGCAATGGTATTCGGCAACCCTTGGAACGAGACCATACAGCTCAACGAGGAAAGTCTCTGGGCAGGTTGTCCGGCTGACGGAAACGCTGATGCCGCCTCAGTCATGCCCAAGATCCGGAAACTGTTGTTGGATGGGAAAGTGGCTGAGGCAAACGATTTGGCTCAGAAGAGTTTGGCGGGAAATCCTATGAGAATCAGGTCCTACCAGACCTTCGGTGAGATATTCATCGATTTCTTTGATAGGGGGACAAATGATTCCAAAGGGTTTTATCCTGATGGTATAACCGGCTATGAGCGATCCCTGGACCTTATGAAAGGTGTGGCTTCGACATCTTTCACGGCTGGTGATGTGCGCTTCTCCCGTGAGGTTTTCGCCTCGGGACCGGACGATGTCCTTGTGGTAAGAATGGCTGCCTCACGTCCTGGGGCGCTGACTTTCAAGTTGAGCTACTCGAGAGTCGAGAACGCCTCCGCTTTTCCGTCGGGCAAGGGGGAACTCTCTGTCGCCGGCCAGCTTATTGACCTGCCGGACAACGGACAGGGGGCTCCTGGAGCCCATATGAGGTTCGCTGGTAAGATAAAGGCCTTGAGCAAAGGAGGTTCCGTGCACACTGCCGGCAATTCAATGTTCATTGACAAGGCTGACGAGGTAGTGGTTATCGTGGCGATGAACACGGACTACAACTTCAAGAAGATGGACTTCGACCGGACAATCAATCCCTCTGCCTTGTGCGAAGCCCAGATCCGGACCGCCGAGTCTAAGCCGTTCACTGAGCTGAAGAGCCGCCATGAGACTGCCCACGAGGAGGTTATGGGTAGGGTATCCCTTACTCTTGGAGACCCTTCGATGGCGGATGTTCCCACTGACGAGAGGTTGGCTAAAATGAAGGAAGGAGGGTCCGACCCTGCTCTAGCCGCCCTGTATTTTCAGTTTGGAAGGTATTTGTTGGCTGGCTCATCAAGCAGTCCCGGAAGGCTTCCGGCCAATCTCCAAGGTATTTGGAATCAGGACATAAATGCCGCATGGAACGCTGACTATCACACTAACATCAACATCCAGATGAATTATTGGCCGGCGGAGGTTTGCAACCTTTCCGAGACAGTCGCACCGTTCTCCAACTGGATCAACGCGATCCGGGTGCCGGGCCGGGTCACGGCTAAAAAGACCTTCGGAGCGGAGGGTTGGACCGTGAACCACGTGTCCGATCCATTCGGACACACTTCCATCAGCGACGGTGTCGGCTGGGGCACTTTCCCAATCGCAGGGCCTTGGTTGACACTGCACCTGTGGGACCACTACCAGTTCACCTGCGACAAGGATTATCTCCGCACCCAGGCGTATCCTGCCATGAAAGAGGCCGCCGAGTTCCTGTTGTCGTTCATGATCACTGACAACAACGGTTATCTGGCCACAGCTCCATCCAACTCTCCCGAGAACGCATACAAGTTGCCTGATGGCCAGATGTTCAACCTCACATATTCAGCCACGATGGACATTGAGATTGCCATGGAGCTTTTCAAAGCATGCATCGAGGCTTCCGACATACTTGGAGTCGACACTGATTTCAAAGCCAAGGTCAAGGATGCGATGGCGAAACTGCCGCCTCTTAAGATAGGAAAACGCTACAACACCATCCAGGAGTGGATAGAGGACTATGAGGAGGTTGAGCCTGGCCATCGTCATATGTCCCATCTGTTCGGGCTTTATCCAGGGACGGTGATAACAGACAAGAATCCCGAGTTGTTCGCCGCCGCGAAGCGCACCATTGAGCGCAGACGCAAGTACAACGAGGATCCTGTTACTCGCCAGGGATCTTATACAGGATGGAGCAGGGCGTGGCTGATTAATTTCTATGCCCGTCTGAGAGACGGGGAAGAGGCGGGAGCGAATGTGGACGCATTGCTTTCCAAGTCCACACAGAACAACCTGTTCGACACCCATCCTCCGTTCCAGATTGACGGGAACTTCGGAGGCACCGCCGGCATCGCCGAGATGCTTCTCCAGTCACATGCCGGTGAAATTCATCTACTTCCGGCTTTGCCATCGGCCTGGAGCGATGGTTCTGTAAAGGGCCTGAGGGCCAGGGGAGGTTACACTGTGGACATTGTCTGGAAGGACGGAGTCCTCCAGTCAGCGACGATAACTCCAGATAATACGGGCAAATATTCTGTCCGTTACGGTGACAAAAAGAAGAAAGTCAGTTTCAAGGCTGGGAAGCCGTTCATTTTCAAATAGATTCTTCACTTCGTTCAGAATGACAAATAGCGTGTTTAATATGAAATACTCAGTTAAGCTTTTGGTTATCGCCACAATGGTGGTCCTGGCCGTCCAGGGATGCTCGGACAAGGATGGTAAATACAAATACCAAGACAGTTCTCTGCCTGTGGAGAAGAGGGTTGAGGATCTTCTTGGAAGAATGTCTGTCGAAGAGAAAGTGGACCAGATCAGTGCCCAGTTGCTCTTCCCCGATGAATGGGACAAGAGGAATTATGCGAAGGGGCATGTCCGTAATCCGGGACATTTCCTCCCGGATGCAGGCCGTAATGCTGACCCTAAATCAGCCGCTGAAGTCATAAACGAGGACACCCGCTTGTCCATCGAGGCCAACCGCTGGGGTATTCCTGTGCTTCAGCACGGAGAGGCCCTGCATGGAGCCCAGAGCTGCTATGCTACCTGTTTTCCGAACAGCATCGGCATGGCCGCGACCTTCGATGACGACCTCTATTACCGCGTGGGCCAGGTGGTCGCTGAGGAGCTCAGGGCAGTCGGTGTGCGCCAGGTGTACGCCCCAGTTGTCAACATCACCAGGGACCAGCGCTGGGGCAGGACCCAGGAAAGCTACGGCGAGGATGTCCTGATGAACTCCGTCATGGGCGTTGCTTATACCAAGGCCCTCGAGGAGGGTGGTGTAGTCGCTTCCCCGAAGCACTTTGTGGATAATTATGGAGAAGGCGGACATGATTCGTTCGCTTCCACAACCTCATGGAGGGTGTTGCGCGAAGTCTATCTGGAGCCTTTCAGGGCATGCGTCCAGGAAGGCGGGGCCCGGGGAATCATGGCTTCCTACAATTCAGTGGACGGAAAACCTTCCAGCTGCAACAGCTATCTCCTGAAGGATATATTGAAGGACGAGTGGGGATTCAAGGGAATCGTGGTCTCTGACTACGGTGGAGTGGAAGGAGTGTGTGGAGGACACAAGATGGCCGAGACGAATGACGATGCCCTTGCCCTGTGTCTAGAGAATGGATTGGATCTGCAGTTGGCCGGTACAAGCGAAGGCCTTCTTGACCTTGTGAAGGAAGGGAAAATCAGCCGGAAAACCTTGGACGAGGCTGTCAGAAGAGTGCTTAGGATCAAGTTTGAGCTAGGTCTTTTCGAGGAGCCTCTCGTGGATCCTGACAAGGCCGCCGAGATTGTCCGCAGCCAGAAGAACAGACAGGTCGCTTATGAGGCCGCTTCCAAGGCGGTGACTCTCCTCAAGAATGACGGGATTCTTCCTCTCAAGCCAGGAAGTGTCAAGAGGATAGGTGTTTATGGTCCTGCCGCCGATATCGTGAATCTTGGCGATTACAGTGGCCCTAGGCAAGGTTGGAAAGGCGATGGTGTGACTCCGTTGCAGGGACTTAAAGAAGCGTTCAATGGAACTGCCGATGTGATTCTCAACAAGCCCGGACAAGAGGTCGCCTCCCTTGCGAGGACATGCGATGTGCTATTCTTCTTCCCTGCCATCACAGAGGACGAGGGTGCGGACCGCAGTAGTTTCAAGTTCCCTTCGGCACATGTGAAACCTCAGTCGGGCGAGTCACATGCCGTCATCATAGATGATACTCAGCTGACCACAATCGATATTGACCAGGAGAAGATGGTCCGTGACTTGATAGCTACCGGCAAGCCAGTGGTGGTAGTCCTCCACAACGGTTCGGTGATTGACATCACTGACTGGGTGGACGGAACCGCTGCCGTGTTGGATGCATGGTATTCCGGGGAACAGGGTGGAGCTGCCCTTGCGGACATAATCACCGGCAAGAAGTGCCCCGGAGGCCGTCTCCCCGTAAGTTGGGCAAAGTCAATCGGCCAGAATCCCATGTACTATTCCATCAAGCCCAGTGGACGAGGTTACGGCTATGTCGAGAATGACGGCAAGCCGTTATATCCTTTTGGCTATGGATTGAGCTATACGACATTCTCTTACAGCGACTTCCAAATCCCTGAGACGTTAGGGAAGGACGAGCCCTTGAAGGTTGTGGTAAAGGTGACTAACACCGGTGAGGTCGAGGGAGACGAGGTTGTGCAGGTATATTCGCGCGATGAACTGGCCTCTGTCGTTCGGCCAATGAAGGAACTTGTTGCCTTCAAGAGGGTCACTCTGGAGCCCGGAGAGAGCAAGACTGTGGAAATTGAGATTCCTTATCGCAGGTTCTCGATGTGGGATGAGAATTTGGTTCAAAGGGTCGAGGAAGGCTGGTTCGAGGTCTGGTTCGGCCGCGATTCCGAAGAGAGAATTGAAGGTGGAAGAGTTTATGTCAAAGGAGGAAATATATGATAACCAAAAGGATACTTTTAGCTTTGGCCCTGATGGCCGCATTGCTGTCTTGCTCCAGAAATAATCAGGTTGTCCAGGATGCGTCAGATCTTTTCACTCCAGAAGATATAGTCCTGGACTCCAAAGCGACAATTACTTCGGCTGATTCCGGACCGGATGCCCCCAATAAATGGATAGCTTTCAGGAAGGATTTTTCGCTTAAGAGCGTCCCAAAAAGCGCTCTCGCGAGAATCGCGGTGGATAGCAAATACTGGCTGTGGATCAATGGTGAGCTTGCGGTGTTCGAAGGGCAGCTCAAGAGGGGACCGAATCCCTCGGACAGTTATTTCGACGAGGTGGATATCGCTCCGTATCTGAAGAAGGGTGAGAACAAGCTGGCCTTGCTGCTTTGGTATTTCGGTAAAAGCGGCTTTTCGCATAACACAAGCGGAGAGGCCCAACTTTGGTTCAGTTGCCCGTCCTTAGGACTTGAGAGTGACGCGAGCTGGCTCAGCCGCATCCATCCGTCATACGGCACGGCTGACTGTCCAGAGCCGAATTACAGGCTTTCTGAGAGCAGCATTTCGTTCGACGCGAGAAAGGACATCGAAGGTTGGCAGACCGGTCCCACGGATGGTTTCGCGCCGTCAGTCGTTCTCGAAGGATCTCTGGGGAAACTTCATAGCCGCCCTATTCCTTTCTGGAAGGATTACGGGATCAAGGATGCGCCCTTTGAGATCCATCCCGGTCCGGAAGCTGATACAGTCGTGGCCAAGCTTCCCTACAACATGCAGATGACCCCTATTCTCCTTGTCGAGGATGAGACCGGTGGCCACAGGATACTTATCGAGACCGACCATTCCTTTGTTGGTATCGAGTGTCTTCGCGCCGAGTACATCACCAAGGCCGGAGTGCGGGAATATGAGTCACTCGGGTGGTTGAATGGAATGAGAATCATCCTGACAGTTGAACACGGAGCCAAAGTGACCGGGGTGAAATATCGCGAGACTGGCTATGACACCGTGGCCGAAGGGCGTTTCAACTGCGAGGATTCTTTCTTCAACAAGTTCTGGGAGAAGGGTTTGCGTACGATATATGTCAATGCCCGCGACAATTTCTTTGACTGCCCCGAGCGAGAGCGGGGGCAGTGGTGGGGAGACATAGTGACCATCCTCGGTGAGAGTTTCTACACTTATACTCCTTCTCTGCATGCCCTTATCCGTAAAGGCATCAGGGAACTTGCCGATTGGCAGAGGCCGGATGATATCCTGTTCTCTCCAATCCCTGGTAACTACGGTGTTGAGCTTCCCTGCCAGATGCTGGCTGCCATTGGTGTTTACGGTTTCTGGAATTACTACATGAATACGGGCGACAGGGCCACTATAGAATATGTCCTGCCTGCGATCAAGAAGTATCTGGAGACATACAAGGTGGGCGAAGACGGGCTTCTGGAATGGCATGACGGCGACTGGAACTGGGGCGACTGGGGCGATAACAAGGACATGCGCCTGCTTCAGAACATGTGGTACGTCCTTGCCCTCCAGTCAGTCACGAATATGGAAGACATGCTTGGCGAGATTGTCACCGGTAGGGTCTATCGTGGCCGCATGAACAATCTCAAGGACGCTATTAACCGTGTCGCTTGGATCGGTACCTGCTATCGTCACCCGGATTACAAGGGCGAGACAGACGACCGTGTACAGGCCCTTGCGGTTGTGGCAGAAATAGCTTGGAAAGACAAGTATGACGCTATTTTCGAGGTTCTCAAGAAAGAGGAGCATGCCAGCCCTTACATGGAAAAATATGTGATGGAAGCTCTGTTCCGCATCGGACATGGGGACTATGCCCTTGAGCGCGAGCGCAAGAGGTATGATTTCATAGTGAACCATCCGGACTACGACACCTTGTTTGAAGGCTGGGATGTGGGGGTGAACGGCGACTGGAACTGCGGGAGCGTGAACCACGCTTGGAGTGGCGGTCCTCTGGCCGTTCTGCCAGCGAAAATGTTTGGAATAGCACCTATCCAGGCCGGTTGGAGAAGGTTCTCAATATCGCCTGACGAGCACATATTCAATGACTGCAGCCTTTCCTTCCCGACTGTCAAGGGAACGGTGGCAGTGTCATTTAAACGCGACGGAAAAGCTATCCACATGGATGTCGAGGTGCCAGAAGGATCCTTGGCCCATGTCAATATCCCCTGGGCGGATTATATCCGCAACCTCGGCCCTGGCAAATACAGCCTTGACCTTGGAAATGGACCGGTCTTCGAGGCGGGTAACTTCTTGTACAGGGACAAGAATCAGCCTGTCGAGAAGAGAGTGGAGGATCTGCTCGGAAGGATGTCCCTGGAAGAGAAAGTGAGCCAGGTCAGTGCCGAGCTCGTCAATGTCGATGAATGGAACAAGAGGGACTATACCAAGGGACTTGTCCGTACAATAGTACATTTCTTCCCGAGCTGGAATCTCCCCAACTATCCCAAATCAGTGGCCGAAGTGATTAACGAGGACACCCGTCTCTCCATTCTGGCCAACCGCTGGGGGATTCCTGTACTGCAGCACTGCGAGGCCCTTCACGGGGCGATGTGGGGCAAAGCCACCAGTTTCCCCCAGAGTATCGCCATGGCGGCCACCTTCGACGATGGGTTCTACAACCGAGTCGCCCAGGTGATTGCCCAGGAGGTCAGGGCCGTGGGAGTACGTCAGGTATTGTCTCCCGTTGTCAATATCTCCAGAGACCCCCGCTGGGGCAGGACCCAGGAGGGATATGGGGAGGATGTGCTTCTTAATTCCGCGATGGGTGTGGCTTTCGTGAAGGCGCTCGAAGAAGGAGGAGTGGTCACCACTCCCAAGCATTATGTGGACAATTACGGCGAAGGTGGCCGTGATTCATATGCCTCCACTAACTCTTGGAGGGTGCTCCGTGAAGTATTTCTGGAGCCGTTCCGGGCTTGTGTGGAGGAAGGAGGCGCCAGGGGAATCATGTCGTCCTATAACTCGGTAGACGGAATCCCATCCAGCTGCAATGGCGTGCTGCTAAACGATATCCTCAAGAAAGAGTGGGGTTTCAAAGGAATAGTGGTCACCGACTATGATGCGGTTGACATCGTCCGCCGTCATCACGGCTTGGCGGAGACGGAGGACGATGCCCTCGCCCTTTGTATGGAAAACGGTCTTGACGTTGAACTGCATATAACTTCCCTCGGTCTTCTTGACCTCGTCCAGGAGGGAAAGGTCAGGGAGAAAACCCTAGA
>JAFROA010000317.1 GCA_017429885.1 Bacteroidales bacterium
CCTCTTGGATTCAGATGGGAAACAGGTTGTGATTGACGGTCAGCCCCAATGGAGAATACTCGAAGGAACAGATCCGAACAAGGACCAGAGCTATTTCCTGTGCCAACTCACCCAAGAGCAGTTCGGGAAGGCTCTCTTCCCTATCGGACACCTGACAAAGCCAGAGGTCAGGCAGATAGCCCATATCGCGGACCTGCCTTCCGCCGACAAGAAAGACTCGCAAGGAATATGTTTCGTAGGGAAGGTTGATCTGCCGACTTTCCTGAAACAGCAGCTGAAACCGAAAGACGGCCAAGTGGTCGAGGTCTACGACGCGTTCTTCTCTGATAACGCCCACTACGCCTATGTCCATGACACTCTCTCATCTTTATTGGCGGAACCAGGCGAACCGCTAATGACAGCGGTCTTCGCCTCCGAAGACTCCGGCGGCGCCGATTTCAATAACCGCTCTGTCATTCTGAATAACCTCACAGTCATCCTGAGTGAAGCGAAGGATCTCACCATCCCGAAAGCAAATGTTTTTGACGAGACAAAGCTGGCCTCTCTTAGCGGCGAGGACTGGATGAGGCTTTCAGAACCTATTGATTATTCGGCGATTATATTTGAGACTGAGACTTACCGCAGTGGGAGGAAACATATCAAGAAGACCCGCTATAAGGACAATCCGTGGGGTAAGGTCGTTGGCCGGCACGATGGTGCCCAGTTCTACACTATAGGCCAACGTAAAGGGCTCAACATCGGAGGTCACAAGGACTCTATATTCGTGATAGCCACGGACATAGAGACGAACACAATCTATGTCGGCGAGGGTCACTCCCACAAGGGTCTGTCAAGAAGTTGCCTTCGTATCACCAATGATGATATTCACTGGATACGTCAGGACCTGGAGATGGGAAACGGGGAAATACGCCGCTACAGGGTACGTGTCAGATATCGCCAACCCCTTCAGGACGCATGGATAGTCAAGCGTCCCGAGGGATTATTCATCTTGTTTGACACGCCCCAAAGAGGGATCTCCTCAGGACAATTCGCGGCTTGGTATTCCGAAGACGATGAGATGCTCGGCTCCGGAGTGTATTGATTAACCTAAAAACTGCTTCTTGAAAGCCTCCAGTTTGGCCTCAACTGCGGGAGCGTCAGCGGCCGTGGCGCCGAAGTAGAACTTAATCTTAGGCTCAGTACCGGAAGGACGGACAGTCACGACATCACCCTCAGCGTCAAAAAACTGCAGGACATTTGACTTAGGGAGACCGGTCTTATCAGGCTCGTTATAATCCACAACCTTGACAACAGGTGAACCAGACAACTCGGTTGCCGGATTGGAACGCATGTCCTCCATTATCTTGGCGATCTCCTCAGCACCGGACTTACCTTTGCGGACGAGATAAACCATGCTCTCCTTGCGGTAGCCGAACTCGCTGTAGATCTTATCCATTAGCTGATATAGAGTCAACCCTTGGTCTGCGGCCCAGGTAGCGCACTCAGCGACCATGGCGCAGGCGATAGGAGCGTCCTTGTCACGGACGAACTCACCAATATTGAAGCCATAGCTTTCCTCGCCGCCACAGATAAACTCCTTCTTACCCTCATTCTCACGAACAACCTCTCCGATCCACTTGAAACCAGTCAGTACATCGTAGCACTCGACACCGAACTTCTTGCAGATGTCAGCGATCAGCTGGGTGGTCACAATTGTCTTCACGCAATATTTCGTGCCATCAAGCTTGCCGAGTTCCTTCCAGCGGGTCAGGATATAGTAAGTGAGCATCGAAGCGGTCTGGTTGCCATTGAACTGGACCATCTTGCCTTCATTGTCACGCACGGCGATTCCAAGACGGTCAGCGTCAGGGTCAGAGGCCATGACTATGTCCGCTCCAACCTCATCAGCACGCTCGAGAGCCATCTTCATAGCCGCCGGCTCTTCCGGGTTAGGTGATACGACTGTGGGGAAATCGCCATCACTCACATCCTGTGCGGGGACATTGAACACATTCTTGAATCCAAGGCGGCGAAGACACTCAGGAACAATCCTGACTCCGCAACCGTGGAGAGGAGTGTAGACAATCTTTATGTCATTGTGACGCTCACGTGACTCTGGGCTCAAGGTCAAAGACAGGATGTCGGTCATATACGCCTCATCCACTTTCTTTCCCATAAGCTGGACCTCACCGCAGCGCTCCCCTCTCTCAAACTTGACCTGCGACGGTTCAGAGACCTTTCCCACCTCCTCGATAATGTCCTTGTCTACAGGAGGAACTATCTGCGCACCGTCTGACCAGTAAACCTTATAGCCATTGTATTCTTTGGGATTATGAGAGGCCGTGACCATGATTCCAGCCACCGCACCCATGTAGCGGATCGCATAACTAAGCTCCGGGGTAGGACGGATATTGTCGAACAGGAAGACATTGATTCCATTGGCGCTGAGAATATCGGAGGATATCTTCGCGAACAACTTGGAGTTATTACGGCTGTCATATGAGATACAGACCCGTATATCATCCCCCTCCACATGTTTCAGGATATAATTGGCGAGTCCCTGGGTGGCCATTCCGACAGTATATTTGTTCATCCTGTTGGTTCCGACTCCCATGATACCGCGGAGTCCTCCTGTGCCAAACTCGAGATTCTTGTAAAAAGCGTCCTCGAACCCTGCCGGATCGGTGTTCCTCAGTTCGATGACTTTCATCTTGGTCTCGGGATCGAAATCCCCGTCAAGCCACTTTTGGGCTGCTGCCTTATAATCCTGTGACATATAAAAGAAATAAGTTATTTTTCAAATTTACAGAAAAAAGTTCAAATACGGTGGCAAACCAACAGGAAATTGTCCGCCTGGAAAGGCGTCTCGATCCTCACCCCGAAAACATGAGCGTCATCGCCAGATTTTACCCCAAGCCTTGCCCTGAGCTCAGCGCTTGTCAAAGGGATATTCCGAGCCGACACCTCAGACCTCGGATAACGTTTCCCAACTTCACGCATCGACGCTTTACTCATCTTCAGTACCTCATCGACCTCGAATAACTTTCCCATTCCCGTCAAAACCCCGAGCCTCGACTTCGCCTCCTCCTTTGTGACCGCCTCCGGGAAAGTGAGGAGATGGGTGAAACGAGCCAATTTTACAAGGGAGAACCTCTCACACAACACATTGAAAGCCCCGGCTTTGGCCAAAGACTTCCCGGGCTCGTATAGATATCTCACAAATGAGGAATCCGGCAAAACGGGCTTCGCCCCAGTCAATTCAGAATATGACATGGAAATGGAGCCTCCATCTTCCCTGCAGATGACAGAATACTCTCCATTCCAATCACGATCCATCCATACAAGCAGTTCCTTGCACTCCCCCATACTTGAGACCACATGGATTTCCCGTACCCAATTGCCGTTCCATCCAGATGAGCCACTCTCCATAAGGGCTGACTCGTATGAGCGGTTGAGACGCTCAACTACCATGGTTATGTCGGCCATGGGAGAGAGTTTCAACAAGATATTTGGCGAATACCGGAAAAGATCCGAGATGAGCCCCAAGACGTTAGGCGAGCAATCCTCCAAAAGGAACACCTTACCACCGGAAGAGTCTCTCCTAGCTGGGTCAAGAAAAACGATATCCGGTGTGAAACCCGAGAGGAGCATCCCCAGCGAATCTTTCTCTACCTCAACATTCTCTACCCGTATATTGCTGGCCGCAAGTTCGTTAAAATTATGCCTTGCAGCAGCCACCAAGTCGCTATTTCTCTCATTATAAAGGACTTCCGAAGCGACGGAGGAGAAAGCCCATGAGTCGACCCCTAGTCCACCGGTCAGATCAGCGACACGACCGGGAGCTCCATCTAAGATTCTTTTGGCGAGAGATGCCTTGTAACCAGCTGTGACCGAAGAACTGCACTGCTCGGCACAAAGGGAAGACGGATAGACCAAAGAGGACATCGAATACCACTCCGGAACTTTGTCCCTGAGTTTATGGCGAGCCTCTATCGTGCTGATAGCCAAATCTTTCCCTCCAAAGCCAGAAAGAATAAAACCATCCGGCGGCGAAGGCCACTCCACATGGGAGAGAAGGAGCCGGGAGGTCCCTGCCTCCTCATTCTCCAAAATGAATCTCTCGAAGTCACCCACGTCAGAAAAGTATTTTGATGAAGGACCCGGCATCCTCCGGATTAACCCTGAATACTTTCAGGACCTCCGGATAGTCATGACATGCCAATAGCTCCTTGACCAGGGAGGCTCCGCCGTTCTTCCATGCGTGCTCGACAAACAGGGCTCCCAGCAAACCCTCAAGCGGGACCACTACGGTTGATCCCACTCCTTTGACAGGCATGGTGAGATCATAGAACAAATCCTCGTCGGAGAAATCAATCCCCTCATGTGATTCCATGAAAAGCCTCAAAGACTCCTTCAGGGATTCGTAGGAATTGCTCATGTAACCGCCATGGAATGTGGCGAATCCTTCCTGAATCATCGAGAACGCTTCAGGCCTGCAAGAGCGTACAACCAACAGTGCGAGGTCATGAAGATCATCATAAAAGTTGGAGACCAGAGTGGACGTTCCGAAAGGTCGGCCATAAAACGTGAAGTCAGCGGCTTTGGGCACGGCCGAACCCATCATCGGGTTCGAATAAGCATTGAACAGGAATCCGGAAAACTGTTCACACTGATCCACCGTTGGAGCCACGACATAGCGGATCCTGGAGTCAAAACCAAATCCATATTCATTGGAAAGAGCGTCCACGAAACCTGCCACCTCCACCGCATCGGACAGTGGAACTTTGCATCCCGGAGCACAGAAATAATCCAATACTCCCACCTCCGTCTTCGAGAGAGTCGGGATCACCGCATCCAACCAATTGCAAAGCCTGAAAGGGTTGTAGCGATGCTCCTTGTCGTCAGATCTGGCCACTGCCAGAGCACAAACCCTGTACACGCACTCGTTCCACCCATAGAAATCCTCGCCGGGAAGCTTGCTGCTGGTCATCACGGAGAGTTGATATGTCCCGGGAGCGATCTTCCTCACATCCAGGATCTTATTCTCCCGGAAAGAGGAATAGAGGAGCACACCGTCATCGAATTCGGCCAGATAGTCCTGCGTTCCATCCACCCACATCGAACGTCTTTCCTGCTCGGACACAGAAGCGGAAGAATAGGAATCCACATAGTTCTTCCACAACTCAGTCACCATCCTCACCGAGTCCTTCTCCTCCCTGGACATCACGGCAAGGTCGGTATCATAAGTCCTGAGTCCTGGCACCTGCCGGCTCCGGGTCACCTTCTGAGCTGACCCGGAGAACGACAGCGCCATCATCAGAGCGGCGCAGAACGTGGCCTTGAGATTCATTACTCCCCTTTAAGATATTTCAGCCAGAAAGCCCTGTTGGCGGCGCTGAAATGCTTACCCTGATAGCCTCTGTAACCGTGCATGCCGTCAGGGTAAATCATCAGCTCGAACTTCTTTCCTCCGGCCTGGAGGGCGTCAACCAGTTTCAAGGTATTCTGGAAGTGAACGTTATCATCTCCGGTACCATGTGTGAGCTTAAGCATCACCGAGCCGTCATAATTCTCGTCCGTGACAGGATATTCCTTCGCCGCATTCGTCACCTTTGTCCTCTCATAACCCTCTGGATTGTCCTGAGGGGTGGACATGAAGCGCTCTGTGTAATGAGTGTCGTAAAGTGCCCACTCATAGACTCCTCCACCAGCTATTCCATAATGGAAGGCCTCCGGATGCTTCATCACAAGCAGAGCGGTCATCGTGCCTCCGAAAGAAAAACCCTCGACACCGATCTTATCGCCGTTGACATACGGAAGCTTCTTCAGGTACTCCGCCCACTCCACGAAGTCCTTAACCTCAATCTCATCAAGATGCTTGTAAATCATGTCAAGACCTTTACGTCCGTTGTAACCGGCAGCCCTGCAGTCGAGAACGCACTCGATGATGCCATTGTCGGAATACCACTGGTAACGATTGAACGTACTGAACCTGTCTGACACCTGGGGGGTATCGGGACCGCCGTAAATATCGACATGGACCGGATATTTCTTGGAAGAATCGAAATCCTTAGGGTATACAATGAGACCCGGCAGCTCAAGGCCGTCGCTCGTGGTCATGGTGATAATCTTCGGAAGGGTCGGAGCGTCAGGATTGAAATCAGGTCCTGCCAGGTCGGCTACCTTAAATGACTTGGAAGGTTTCGCGAGGTTATAAATCCAGTGCTGATTCGGCGTATTTGAGTTGCTCATGGTCGCCGCGACATACTTCTTATCCGGGGAAACCAGCATCATAGAGGCGCTGAGAGAAGGATTGGAAATTGTTCTGACAGAGCCTTTTGTGGCAAAATAAATACCTGTCCTGACATGAGAATCACGCTGTGCTGAATACACGATCTCAGAGGTGGTACCGTCAAAACCTCTCGCCGGCTTTCCCTCCTTAACGGAGATGATCTGTGTCCTCCAGTTTTCCCCGTCGGTCAGACGCTTGAGAATCTTTCCGTCATAAGAAAGAAAATATATCTGCTCCCATCCTGTC
>JAFROA010000318.1 GCA_017429885.1 Bacteroidales bacterium
CAGTTCATCCAAAGCGTTATCCCAGCGTCGCATATCATCGAACATCCTCTTTTCATAAAGGTCTTGAGCTGAAGAGACAAGATCCTCACGCTCAGCTCCTTCCGCAAAAATGCGTCCGTCTCTCGCGCAAAGCCGGTACAATCCGTTCTTTCCCAAAAGAGCGACATCTGGCAGGATGAATTCAATCTCGTCGAAGGAGGGTTCCAGGATAAGACTTCCGGAGGAATCCATCAGACCTTGCCCATCCTCATTGGCGACAATGAACATACCGTTAAGACAGTCAAGGGTGTCGGTGAATGAATATCCGGAGGCATCCAGCGACGGCTCCGCCGAATCATATTCTCCGATAAGCTCGGCCGCTTCCTTAAGCACCTCATCATAAGACGGTTCCATACTTGACTGGTTCGCTTTTGGCCATATTGCCAGAGCGATCAAGGCTGTCACGAGAACCGGAAGGATAATCCAAAGCCTCCTCTTTTGAGGGTGTCCTGATTCAATAGCCTTCCGAACCTCCTCCACTGAAGTGAATCTCCCAGACGGATCCTCCTGCAGGCAACGCTCAAAGACATCCTGTTTGGAAGGCATTAAAATCGAGATGATCTTTCCCAGGGAAAATATGTCCGAACGAACGCTCGCCTCGCATCCAGCGACAACCTCCGGTGCTGCATAGCCTTGGGTTCCGGCCGGAATATGGCCTCGAGCCATTGATGGCGAGTCCGCAAGACTGAAATCAATGACTTTCACTACATTCCCCTCCCGGGTCACCATGACATTCTCCGGTTTAAGGTCATTGTGGAGGACTTGCTTGCGATGGATGTATGAGACCGCGTCACAAAGCTGCAAGACTATAGACTTGGCTGTTTCGGGACTGACGGGACCGCTGCCGATGAAGTCTCCGAGAGTACAGCCGTCGATCCATTCCATCACAATGGTATTCCCAAGGCCTTCGATCCGGATCATCGAAAGATAATCGCAGACTCCGGGATGCTTGAGCGGCTGGGATATCTCATATTCATGGCGGATGATAGCCTCATACACCTCGTCACCCCGAAACTCTTCCTTTAGGCATTTGAACACGGCGATCCGCTCCCCGAACAGGCCTTTATAAAGTAGATACGGGCCGGCGTGAGAAGAGTAGATGAGCTCAAGCGCATCCTTCCCGGGAAGCTTGGAGAAAGCGTCCCAGATCTCTTTGAAATATCCCGACGAACTGCCCATCATCAATCTTTACCTCTTGTTGATGAATGCGATTCCTCCGTCAAGCCCAGCCACGTAAGGATCTGTCTTCAAGCCATTTCTGAATATTCCGGACAATGCCAGAGGATATCCTTTCATTATCGTCGATGCCTCAAAACGGTCGTCTTTCCGGAGCGAGGAATTCTTGCTCTCGAGGACACGGAATATCGAGTCCCCCTCGTAAGATAGGAGCACTTCCCTGTCCGGGCGCCAGCCGATCATGATCCTATCACCTTTGGTAAGTGAGGATGCCTCAACGACTTCCGTCTGAAAATATGAAGAAGGCAGTTTCCCGGAATCCATAAGGTGATCCCGGAAAGCCTTGAAATTCAGGTAACCGGAATATCTCGACAGGGAGTCGAGAGTAGAATTCCTGGGAGCCGGATTGTCCCCGACATATCCCCAGAACCTCTTCAGGGTGGAGACGGAGATGCTTTCGTCCATGGCCTCGGCGAGCGCGGCGAAATCCGCTGATGTGGCCAGTCTCCGGCCCCATTTGCGCTCTACTTCCTGCCGCAGGAATGAATATTCAGGATTATCTTGTTTCATTATTCGTTTCTTTATTGATAAATGATTTTTGTGTGGCTCTCCACTGAGAGAACCTCAGGAGCGGCCTCCTTATGAAGAATGACCTTCTCAAGGAGAGGATTGTCCTCTGATGAAAGCTGCTGGATGCGCCGGCAATTGGAAAGGTCCAGTTCCTTTACCTTCGAACCTGTCAGACGAAAAACCTCCAGTTTACGGTTCTTGCTCAGGTCTATGCTCTCAAGTGATTGGTTGTTATACAGTTCCAGCATCGTGATTTCGGGACATCTCGAGAAATCCAATGTTTTCAGCACCTTGCACTCGATAAGATAAAGGTACCCGAGTTTAGGATTGTCAAGATAGAACTCCTCGAGAAGGGCCTCTCTCCCGGCATAAAGCAACTCAAGGTTCTTGTTGGCCGAAAGGTCTATCCGCTTCAGATAATGGCCGCCCATCCCAAGAGTCCGGAGGTTCACGAGAGCCTCAAGCCCGGCAAGGGAATCCACTGGCAGGTCAGAGATTTGAAGTTCTTGTATGTCAAGGAGTTCCTCGGCACTCATGATGCCATCCTCATCTGTGTCGAAATTTCCGGTGATAAACTCCCAAAGGGTAGGGTCCGGATCCACCTCAGGGATCTCAACAGGATCGTCCGTCCCTGCCGGCAGATCAGGTTTGACATGCGGCTGCGGCTTGGTCATGAAAGTCATAGCCGGAGTCTCAAGGGTGTCTCGTCCGTTAGTGAAGTAAACTGCCCAGGAATATTCAGTCTCCGGCTCCAGTTCTGAAACTTCGGCCGAGATCTCCTCTCCGGGCTTGACACCGATCTTCGTCTGAACCCCTGATGATGAGAGCCAGACCTTGAATCCGCATGCGGCAATGTTGTCACTCCTGTAAAAGGAAGCC
>JAFROA010000319.1 GCA_017429885.1 Bacteroidales bacterium
AATAAAAAACGACAATTTCCGAGCCAATGGTTGATAAGATGCATATCAGGTGGATGGAAGAGACGGATTCCACGCAGGACGAGGTCAGGAGGCACTTTTCCGAGTATGACAATCTGTCAGTTGTGGCCGCTATCCTCCAAACCGCTGGCCGCGGACAGAGGGGAAACACATGGCATTCCAGAGGCGGGGAGAATCTCACCTTCTCAATGGTGCTGCGATTTGGAGAGGAAGGGTTTCCCCCTCTCCCCGTCAACAGGAGTTTCCTCATCACTAAATCCGCCACACTCGCTATAACCAAATACCTCAATGAGAAAGAAATAGCTTGTTCGATCAAATGGCCCAACGACATTTATGTAAGAAACAAGAAGATCTGTGGAATGTTGATCGAGAACACGTTGGCTACCGGTAATATCGCCTCAAGCATCGTCGGGATAGGCTTGAACGTCAACCAGAAAGAATTCCCTCCGCAGCTGCTGAACCCTACATCAATGACAGTTTTGACCGGGAAAAGTTACGACCTTGTGGCTGAGCTGGAGATTCTCTCCGGATACTTGGCTGATTCGTTCAATAGGATCCTCACAGGTGGAGACACCTCTTCAGCTGACCAGGAATACGAGTCGCTACTGTATCGCAGGGGTACTTTCCATGAATATGCCGCATGTCCCGACGGGCAGGTTTTTGAAGGCAAAATCCTTGGAGTCACTCCAGGTGGATTGCTATGTATAGAAGATAAAAAAGGCAAACTTAAAAAGTTTGCCTTCAAAGAGATAAGTTATATTATCTAAAGTCTCATTTTAGCGATGGCTCCAACCGGATCCTCCGCTTGGAAAACTGAACTTCCAGCCACCAACATTGTAGCGCCAGCCTCGACCAAAGCGTGAGCGTTTGAAGCCGAGACTCCTCCGTCAACCTCGATATCCTTGACAATACCTATCCTCTCCATCTCCGTTCTCAAAGCGGCTATCCTTCCGATGGACTCCGGTATAAACTTCTGCCCTCCGAATCCGGCGAAGACAGACATGATGAGGAAGAAATCCACATCGGGAATATAAGGGAAGAGCCTCTCTACAGGAACATCGGGATCTATGGCCAGGCCAGCCTTGACACCGCATGACTTTGCCAGGGCGATATACTCCCCAGCGTCTTTGCCCGCCTCATCAGCCGCCTCCAGATGGAAACTGATAAGACCTGCCCCGGCTTTTGCGAAGCGCTCGATGTACTTGTCAGGATTGACGATCATCAGATGGACATCAAGGGGTATGTCAGTGACTTTAGCCACCGCGTCAAGTACCGGGAAGCCGAAGGACAGGTTGGGTACCAGGCATCCATCCATGACGTCAAAATGGAGCAGGTCAGCGTGGTCGTTGACAAGCTTGACATCCCTCTCCAAATTGAGGAAATCAGCAGCAAGTATTGAAGGAGCTATCTTGACCATGGCTATTTGAAAGAAGTTACCACATCAGTGAGATGCTCGACGAATTTGTCAAGTGAAGCGAGCTCAAGTTTCTCGCCGGGAGCATGAACACCTCTCAAAGTCGGACCGAAGGATATCATGTCGATGTCTCCGAATTTCTCGCCAAAAAGGCCGCACTCCAGACCGGCATGAATGGCTTTAACCTCAGGCTCATAACCGAATAGCTTCTTGTACGACTCCACGCACAGCTTTAGGATCGGTGAATCAATATTCGGGGCCCAGCCAGGATACTCGGCGGTGTGCTGTACTGAGGCTCCAGCGAGCAGGAAGCAAGCCTCCACCTTGGCCGCTATCATCCTTCTGGCTGACGGGATAGCGCTCCTCTGGCTAGTCAACACTTCAATCCTGCCGGGATGCCGCATGCGGACAGCGGCGAGGTTTGTGGAAGTCTCAACAAGGCCGGAAATCTCATGGCTCATCGACTCAACTCCGTGGGGGCATGCGAATAGCGCCTTGATGAGCCTGTCGGCGACATCAGAGTCCACAGGTTTCTCAGTGCACCGGAAATTGCTGGCTTTCAGCTTGATATCGGGATCTGTCCTGGAATATTCCTTCTTGACATCCTCTGCGAAAGCATTGAAGCGTGCTATGGTTGCCTCCCTGTCCCGGACAGAGATTATGGCCTCGCACTCACGGGCTATGGCGTTGTGCTTGTTGCCACCTTTAATCATTATGAGGCGCATTCCATAAGGAAGCTCGCTGAACAGGAACCTGGCCATGACCTGTATAGTGTTCGCCCTACCCTTATCGATGTCGTCACCACTATGGCCTCCTATGGCCCCGGTTATCTCAATCTTGACCGGGGCGTAGCCAGGGGCTGTGTCCTCGCGTGTGTAATCGAAACAAGCGGATGTCTCGAGTCCACCGGCGCAGCCGATGAACATCTGGCCCTCGTCCTCGGAATCGAGATTTATCAAGGTTTTTCCGGTGAAGAATCCCGGCTCCATGCCAAAGGCGCCATCCATGCCGGTCTCCTCGGACACTGTGAAGACACACTCAAGCCTTCCCATCGGAAGATCACTCTCCAAAAGGGCGAGCATGGCGGCGACCCCTATGCCGTCATCCGCTCCAAGTGTGGTGTCCTTAGCGATCATCCAGCCATCCTCAATCACATAATTGATGGGATCTTTCATGAAGTCGTGATCAACGCCGTTCCTTTTCTCGCAGACCATATCTTGGTGGCCCTGCAGGACTATGGCTGGCACATTCTCCTTGCCAGGAGAAGCCGCCTTGATGATGACGACATTACCGACCTCGTCAGTCTTGTATTCTAGATTTCTTTGGGCGGCGAAATTGATAAGGAAAGCCTTAATGAGCTCCTCATGTCCCGATTCCCTCGGGATACGTGTAATCTCCTTGAAGATCTAAAGTACTCTGGATGAATTCATATTGACGCCAGTATTTATTATCTGGCTACAGGAACAAGCATCCTTTCGATGTCGGAGACATATTGCCTGAACAGTTTGTCGGTGGACATCAGATCCGACACCGTATTGCATGCGTGCAGCACTGTAGCATGGTCTTTTCCTCCAAGCTCCATCCCGATCGTCGACAAGGAGCAGCCGCCAATGAGATTGCGGCTCAGGTACATCGCTATCTGGCGGGCCTGGACAATATTCCTTTTCCTGGATTTGGACAGCAAGGTCTCCCTGGTGATGTTGAAATACTCGCAGACAACATCCTGGACCTTATCCATGGTGACCTCTTCACGCTCCTCGCTGACTATATTGCCAGTGACTCTCTCCGCCAGTTCCATGGTGATTTCCTCATGGCAGAGCGTCGCGCTGGCGATCAACGAGATCAAAGCCCCTTCCAGCTCGCGGAAATTGGACCTGATTTTTGATGCGAGAAGCTCAAGGACACTCTCGTCGACAGAGACCCCCTCACGGGCGCATCTGGCTTTCAACATGGCGAGCCTTGTGGGCATGTCAGGCCTCTCGAGCTCAACGGACAATCCCCACTTGAATCGGGAGAGCAACCTCTCCTCAAAGTTCATAAGATCAACGGGGGCACGGTCCGAAGTGAAAACCAACTGCTTCCCTGATTGGTGGAGATGATTGAAAATGTTGAAGAAAGCGTTTTGCGAGGCAGGTCCCACAAGCTCATGGATGTCATCTACAATCAACACGTCGATCCTCATGTAGTAGGCCATGAAATCCGCCAGCTTGTTCTGGTGGACAGCGTTCATGTACTGAGTCTTGAACTCGTTGCCCGTGACATAAAGGACAATCAGATCAGGATAGGAGTCATGTATCGCGATACCTATGGCCTGTGCCAGATGTGTTTTTCCGAGACCAGGGCCTCCGAATACGAAGAGAGGATTGAAGGGTGTCTTGCCGGGCTTGTCAGAGATGTTGACGCCAGCGTTAATCCCCATCTTGTTGCACTCCCCTTTCACCATGTTCTCGAAGCAATAGGCGGGATTCAACCTAGGGTTGATCTTAACCTTCTGAAGACCCGGGAATACGAAAGGACCGGGATTGCTTGACGCCTGGAAGGTGCTAAGCATCACGGATTTGTTCTCGGGGACATTGCCGTGGGAGGCGCTGAATACCATGGGGGCCTCTTTCCTGACGGGATGAATCCTGTACATCAACTTGGCGTCAGGGCCAATCACCCTGCGAAGCGCCATTTTGATAATCGGGAGATAAGCGTCCTCGAGATAACTTCTGAAGAAATCAGTGGGTACCTCCAAAGTCAATGTCGAGCCCTCAAGGGAGACCGGAACAATGGTCTTGAACCACACGCTGAACTGCTTCGGATCAACGTTCTGTTCGAAGATCCGGAGACACTCATTCCATACTGAAATATGTCTTTCCAGTTCAGTCATTAATTCTATAAAAAAGAGGTTCAGCCAGGGAGGATTTTTCCTCTCGCTTTCAATTGCAAAATTGGAGGAAAATAACTTTATAAAAAATCTTTTTTATTATTGTTTTTGTTTTTTATTTTCCTTATCTAAAGGAAACACCCAATTCAAAGACTTTGGCGTAAGTTACTATTAATCAGATATTTATGAATTTGCTTTTTTGCTAATTTGCAGTAAATTAATCACTTCTGAAAGTGGCTATTTCAGCCTTGAAACCACCCCTCCATCCACTTTGACGATGAAGCAATCAGGATATGAACTTTTGACTGTTGAAAAAGATTTTTTGACCTCCGAAAGATCGGCTGAACGGCAGATCACATATTTATAAAGATTCTTCACCTTGTAGCTCCCCATATCGTGACCTTTGAAATACTTATCAGAGGGAGACATGACCTTGGATGATGCCAGTACCTGGATTCCATAAACCGGTTCGGAAGGTGAAGGTTCTGTGGCCTCCTGGACATCCGATTTTTCTTCAGCTTTTGTCTCAGTCTCCGGCTTATTCTCAGCTGGCTGCTCAACGACCTGAGGCTTTGGCTTCTCTGTTTTGGGCTCTGCCTCAGGAGCCTTTTCTGGCGTGGTGGTGGTGACAGGCGCGACAGCTGAGGCCCCATCATAATCTTTCTTATATTTCACGAAGGCCTTGTAGAGGTCAGACGCGATTCTCTCCTTCCCCGCGGAGGAGATGAGAGCCTCACGGTCGGAAGGATTGGACATGAAGCCACATTCGACCAGTACTGCAGGCATCGCCGTCCTCCATAGCACATAGAAAGGATCCTGGGAGATGCCTCGGCTGGCCTTGAACGCTCCACCTTTCATCGCCTCGTCAACGCAGCGCGCGAACTTGAAGCTCTGCTCCAGGAAAGAGTTCTGCATCAGGTTCATGAAGATATACGACTCGGGGTCAGAGGGGTCGAATCCCTCATACTTTGTGGTGTAGTCATCCTCTAGCATAATCACGGAGTTCTCCCTGCGGACAACTTCCATATTGCCGGCGTAGAGATCCTTCTTCTTGCTGGTGTATTGACCTAGGATGTGGACCGAGTAGCCGTTGGGGCCGGTTTTCTTCCCATCGACAGAGTTCACGTGGATGGAAATGAAAAGGTTGGCTTTAGCCTTGTTGGCTATGTCAGCCCTCCCCTGCAGCTCGACGAATTTGTCGTCGGTCCTGGTCATTATGACATTGACATCAGGGTATCCCGCCCGAATTTTTTCCGCCAGACGAGTTGCTATGCTGAGCACGACTGTCTTTTCCATGGTCTTGCCGCTCGGACTGATACAACCGGCATCCTTGCCTCCATGCCCCGGGTCGATGACGACGGTCGAGAGCTTGATAGGCGAAGATGCAGCCTGCCCGAATGCGGGTGCGGACGCCAGAAAAGGCACAACCACTGATACTACGGCAAGAAAATTGCGGATGATATTCAAAATAGTCGTATATTTGTTAT
>JAFROA010000320.1 GCA_017429885.1 Bacteroidales bacterium
CGGCGAGAAGGGTAGACTTTCCAGCGTTAGGGAAGCCCACAAGGCCTACGTCAGCCAGGAGTTTAAGCTCGAGGATGAACCAACCTTCTTCTCCTTCCTCACCAGGCTGTGCGTATCTGGGAGTCTGGTTAGTGGCTGTTTTGAAATTGTTGTTGCCCAGACCTCCACGGCCACCCTTGCAAAGGATCCTCTCCTCGCCAGGCTCCATCATCTCAAACAGAACCTCCTCAGTCTCAGCGTCTTTCGCCACGGTTCCTACGGGGACCTCCAGGATTATGTCTTGTCCGTTCTTCCCTGTCCTTAGTCCACCTTCTCCATTGCCACCGTTATCCGCTTTAACGTGTTTGCGGTATTTCAGATGGATCAGTGTCCAAAACTGGGGATTTGCCTTCAGGATGATATGACCTCCACGGCCACCATCGCCGCCGTCAGGTCCACCTTTCGGAACGTACTTGGCCCTGTGAAGATGCATTGATCCCGCACCGCCGTGTCCCGAGGCGCAATAAATCTTGACGTAGTCTATGAAGTTGCTGTCAGCCATTTCAATATCATTTGGTTGTTTACATCGCATGGTCGAGGCCTACGTCGACGCCGTTCCAAGCCTTGCGCGAGGTCCAGTCCCGGGCAGGGGCGCTCCAGAATGGATCGTTGGCCGGGAGACCCAACGGAAGGAAAGCTGTCGAGCAGAGGTATACGCTGCCGGTGTTGATGTAGGTTTCTCCCATCTGGATTTGAGATCCTGCGTAACCGATTCTTAACCACCCATTTCCATCAAATGTGCCGGGTGCGGAGATCTGGCGCGCTATCACTGCTGTAAGGCCGCACCTCACCTGTGCGGGGCTCAGATTAACTGGAAGCAGATGATGCAACGCGGCGTCCGCGAGGGCGTGGAATGAGCCGAAACGGTAGGCTATTGATCGTCCTATTACCGGATAAGTGCCCTCTGGCGAGATCATCCTCTCAAGCTCAGCGGCGAAACGTCCCAGACGTTTCTCTTGCTCAGGTAGGAAGTCAGAGCCGTCGATTCCGTGCTTGTCCATCACTCTCAGGACATCTGTCAGCATGGGGTGTATAACAAGGCTGTTGTAGTAGTCGAGATGGAAGTCCTTTCCGTCGCCGTACCAGGCATCACCCTTGTACCAGTCGTCCCTGAAGCGATTGACACCATATAAGAGCCTATCCTTGTCATATTCACCGGTGAACTCAAGAAGAGCGGCCTCGACTGTGGAGGCGAACAGGAGCCAGTTGTTCTCGCCTGGAATTGTTTCCCTGGAGCGTTTCCATTCCTCCACAAGCCTCTTTTTAGACTTTTTATCCAGTCTTCCCCATATCTGGGTTGGAGCCCTCAGGACTCCCTCCGCAAGGAAAGCGGCGTCCACAAGAGCCTGTGGCCCTGACTTCTTGCCGAATGTAAGATAATCGGGAGATGAAGGATCCACGGCGTTTGCAAGGCTTTTGACTGTCAACTTTATATAATGCTCCCTCAATTGACCCTCTTCAGTGTTGTCCGGGCCAAGCTCAAGCCATGGGGCGATGCCGCAGATTGTCCTGCCTACAGCCTCCAAGTATGACACGTCCTGATGACCGGGTTGCGTGTTCCTGGTCTCATAAGGCATATTCTCGCGAAGGGTCCCGGCCGCGAGATTCGAGATGACGGGGTCCGCCACCTTTACCAGCGCATCGACCCAAATCTTTCTGTCGGCGATTCCGTCCGGTCGCTCAAGAAGCTTTTTCAGACGCCCAAGAGCTTCGATATAGTAATAGTCTGCGTAAGTCAAGGGAACATCCACCTCAGACTTGCCGGGAAGACTCCCAACGCTGTGTTTCAATATGAATCCTCCTTGCTCTCCGGGCTCGGCCAGGAACTCGGGGGAACTTAATGTACGCAGCTGCTGGATA
>JAFROA010000321.1 GCA_017429885.1 Bacteroidales bacterium
CTGCCTAACCGTAACGAGTCCCTCGGCGGCCAGTCCTACTACCTGACCAAAGGATTCAGCGGTGACGCCGTTCCTTTCAGCGGCCAATATGGCCCTGACGGACAGGCTGTCCGCCACGATGGTGTCATCCTCGACGGTGTCCTCGCCGACGGAAGCAAGAACACCAAGATGGTCAGCCAGGAAATGGCTCTCGAGAAGCAGTACGGCTGGGGAACCGGCGGATCACGCTTCTACTCAGGCTCTATCTTCAAGAACACCTATCTGAAGTGCCGCGAGATCACTCTCAGCTACGCTATTCCTGAGAGCTTCACCCGCAAGTTCCACTGCACCAACTTCAAGCTCTCCGCTTTCGCCCGTAACCCGTTCTTCATCTACAAGAACCTCCCCATCTTCGATGCTGAGGCTACTGACGGTACCAACTGGGCGCAGCAGGTCTGCATCGGTGGTTCAACCTCCACTTCCCGCACCTTCGGTGTGTCACTCCGCGCTAACTTCTAAAAATGGATAAGACAATGAAAAAGATATATTCACTCATCCTTGCCATTTCCGCTGTTGCCACACTGGCCATCTCCTGCTCTAACGATAAATTCGCGGAGCTCTACCCGGATCCTTCTAAGACCTCCGTCGTCACTTGCGACAAGCTGATGACCGGAGCCTTCATAGCCGGCAACCAGAACACTTTCAACAGCTACTGGCGTATGTACACCTGGGACAACTACTTCGGTAAGCTCGCCCAGACCATCGGATTCTCCAACAACAGCGGTTCCGTCTATTACATCAATGACGGTTACGCCAACGACCGTTGGAACAACTTCTATGACATCCTGCGTAACTACCGCGTCCTTGAGAATACCTACAACAACGAGGAAGCGGACGACCAGGCTCAGGATAAGATATTCATGGATATCACTGAGATATTCGTGATCGATCACCTCACCCAGCTCTGCGACATCTGGGGTCCCGTACCTTTCAGCGAGGCTTGTTTCCTTGGACTGACAGGCGAGATGACCAACGCCTATGCCGCTTACGACAGCGATGAGACCCTCTACAGCAACGCCCTCAGCCGCCTGGACGCTATCTACACCGAGCTCGGAAGCCTCAAGGGCAGCATCAGCTCCAACACCCAGGCCAAGCTCACCGCCGCCGATTTCATCAACGGTGGTAGCATCGAGAAATGGCAGCGCTACTGCAACACCCTGATGCTCCGCCTCGGTATCCACGTGGCAGCCCAGGGCAGCCTGGCCTCAGCCGGAAAGTCCGCCGTCTCGACAGCCGCCGGCCGTCTGCTTGTCAGCGACAACGACAATGAGATATTTGTCAAGTCCGACAATGATGGATTCCAGCAGGAGAGCCGCGATTCCTGGAAGGACATCAACAACACCGCCAACCAGGCCATGATCGACGCCATGCAGATCACTGGTGAGAACGATCCTCGTCTGCCCGTCTTCTACGCCCCGACCAAGAGCGACTACACCGCCGAGAGCGCTGACGACATCAGCTACAAAGCCGGCGAGTACTTCGGCCGCAGCACCAAAGAGACTGACGCTCAGCAGAATGTCCGCGGTGGCAGCAACCACAACACCGAGGCCACCCGCCTTTACGCCCGCCTGAACGGCTACACCTACACCTCCAACAGCTTCGCCCGCAGCCCGATAATCACGGCTTCAGAGGCATGGTTCCTCCTTGCCGAGGCTTACCAGCAGGGCTATGCCAGCGGAGACGCGAAGGCCGCCTTCATCAACGGTGTCGTCTGCTCCATCAATTTCTACTACAGGGAGAACATGGAGAGCGACCAGACCAGGCTCGCTATCTATTCTGACCAGGCTGACGACTTCAAGGCTACCGAGTTGCCCGCCGAAAGCGACATGAAGGCCTATGCCGAGAAGGTTTGGGACGCCTACAGCAACAAGCTTGAGGCTATCATGACCCAGAAGTGGATCAACTTCAACATCAAGCAGGCCACCCAGGCTTGGACAGACATCCGCCGCACCGGATATCCTGCCCTCTACTATCCCGCAGACGGTGCCGACAACAACGGCTATCCCACTGTGACCCAGAGGGTTAAATATCCTGCCACTGAGTCCGCCAACAACAACGACAACTACAAGGCTGGATCAGCCCTTGTGGACAACGACTCTGCTTACTACACCCTCTTCTGGGCTAAGAAGGTTCAGTAGTCAGTAATACACACTCATTATAGAGGATGGCCGGAAACGGTCATCCTCTTGTTTTATAGGCCAGTTATTATTAAATTTGTTTGTTCTGCGAGCACAATAACATTAAAAACATAAA
>JAFROA010000322.1 GCA_017429885.1 Bacteroidales bacterium
ACCGCCTCGCTTCGCTCGGCCCCACTGCTCGCGTCGCCAAGCGACGCTCCGGTCCCCCCTCTTAACGTGCCGAGGGTGGCAGTGGTCTCACCGGCCAAGGTGCTGCCGGAAACTGTCCTAGCCGGAACAGCCGCCGGGCTTAGGCCGCACTCAGCCGCAGCGAAGCGAGAATGGACGCGGCCGAGCTCGGACGGCTGTCCGGAAAACACGGCAGATCCAAGGTAGGAGTAGTCGTACGGAAGGGCGTTGTTGACGGTAGCGCGCTGGGCCCGACGGAGCGCGGGAGCGTCAACACCGACAGGGCATAGAGCGTGACACTTGTCACACATCAGGCATTTTTCCGCGATACTATTGATTTTCTTCTCGTTATGCCTCCTCAAGAACCTTATGAAATAGACCGAGGAATACTTAAGGTTCTTCTTCTGGACATTCATAGGGCATGCGTCAAGGCACAGGCCACAGCTCGAGCAAGCGTAGATTTCCGCCTCAGCGACACCTTTCCTTGGATGATTTGGCTTGACTCCGGCGTTGCGCAGAAGAATCCAGAGCACCTCAGTCAGGATGTGCATGTAACGGCTGAAAGGCATCGCCGCGAAGAAAAGTCCCAAACAGATCGAATAGGCCCACCAACAGGGCATGAACCATAGCTTATCCCCGAAAAGGAAATGCCAGAAATGGTTGACAGGAACCGTCAGGAAACTACCACCACTCAAATCAGCCGTAAAACTCTCCGCTAGAAGCCTTAACGGGAATATCAGCCATAGGCTGTATAATGCCACTCGGTCAGCGAATGAAGGCTTGGTGGTATGCCTCATTCCCAAGACAATCGAACGGAACCTCTTGAAGATCGCCAGCGCTATACCTGAGAGGATGTATAGCAGGAAGAAGTCCATCAAGAAGAAGAAGAATGAGCCACGCAACGTTGTGTGGCCGGGATTCATCCACACGAAATACCTGTAGAAAATAGGATAGAAAAGCCCTCCCCTTGTCACATTAAGCCTAGCCGGCACAAAAAGAGCCACCTCTATGTGTCCCAGGATGATGATCATAAACCATCCGAAGGCTATCGCCGAGTGCATATAGCCTAACAAGGGCTTCCGCTGCCAAATCTTTACATGAAACAAGCAGTCTCCGAAAAGGTCTTTCAGATTCTTCACAATTGTCTTAGGAAGGAAGAGCGATTTCCAGAACTTTAATCTGTCCTCTTTAGGGATAGCGGCGAGCAACCTGACACATCCGACCCCTATCCAGCACAAGAGGAAAGTGATGCCGACAGTGAAAGGAATCACAAAGTGGCTGTAGCCGGAAGGTATCCTGTCGATCACCTCCGGATCGGCGGCCTGGGCAGCCAATATATAGAACAGAGGTGTCATTTATCCGAATAAACTTTATTGATCGACATGATCAGGTGTCTGGTGTTTATGCCGCGGGGGCAGACCATGGAGCACTTTCCACAGAGTTGGCAAGCCTTGAGATCCGCCAAGGCATTGTCAGGCTTGGCATTAAAAATGTCCTCAATAGCCTCACGCAGGCTCGTGTGGACGAACTTCCCGGCCGTACATACCGCGGTGCAAGTCCCGCATGCCATGCAGATCCTGGCATCGGGCTCCATAGATACCAACTCCTCGTACTTATCCTTGTCGAACGAATCCAGGTTGATCCTGGAGCTCGGCACTAATCCGAATCCGAAATCTACCATCTCTCCTTGACAAGTTGTTTGTAATTCTTGGCATCAGGGAATATCTCTGTAAGATACCGGTCAATCTCCATAGCGGCCGCCCTCGCATCGGCGAGAGTCTCCGGAAGAGTCTTAGGACCTGTAGCCGCCCCGGCAAGGAATATTCCCGGAATAGGGCTCCTCTGACCTGCGGCGATTCCGCTCCTCACAGCGAAATAACCATCCTCCTCCACCGTCATCTCAAGAAGATTACCGATAGCCTTCCCAGAGGCTGAAGGTCTCATGCCCGCCATGAGCACAAGAAGGTCAAGAGTGACCTTCAAAGGCTTGCCGGCAACCGTGTCCTCTGCCTTAACCTGAAGCGTACCATCATAATTCTCAGATACTTCCGCCAGTCGTCCCCTGATGAATCTGACCCCATATTCCTTCTGGGCCTTGAGATAGATGTCCTCGTAATGCCTCCCGAACAGACGAAGGTCCATATAGAAACAATA
>JAFROA010000323.1 GCA_017429885.1 Bacteroidales bacterium
AGAGCCTTTTCTCCCACATGGAGGATCTGCCGTTGAGCTATTTCGATTCCCATTCCCACGGTGACATCATGTCGATCTATACCAATGACGTCGACACCTTACGTCAAGTGATAGGGAATACCGTTCCGAACTTGTTCCAATCATTGATCACTTTGGTGTCCACCTTCGTGTCGATGGTTGTCCTGTCGATGCCACTTACCCTCGTTTCCATCTTGATGGCCATCCTGACCGTGAGAGTGACGACAGGCCTCGGAAAGATATCCAGAGCCCATTTCGTGGAACGTCAGAAGGCCTTGGGGGCTGTCAATGGCTTCATTGAGGAAATGGTCTCAGGGCAGAGGGTGGTTAAGGTCTATTGCCATGAGAAGAAGGCGATAGATGATTTCTCTGTCTTGAACGAGCGCCTTCGCTCCAGCGCCTATAATGCCAACAAGATAGGCAGCATGGTGATGCCGATCAACGGTAATATCGGTAATCTTGGATATGTCCTCACAGCCGTGGTCGGCGCCCTGATCGCGATAGGTGGTCTGACTGCCTGGTATATGTCAGGAATAGGAGGATCTGTCCTTACCCTCGGCACCTTGGTGGCGTTCTTGTCTCTCCAGAAGAACTTCACGAGGCCGATCTCTAGTATCTCCAACGAGATTAACTCAATAGCCATGGCATCTGCCGGGACTGACAGGGTCTACAGCCTCTTGGATGAGCCACAGGAGATAGATAATGGTAAAGTCACCCTCGTCAACACTACCGTCTCCCCAGACGGCTCGCTCGTCGAATCGCCCATCCGCACCGGCACATGGGCCTGGAAGGCCCCGGACGGCCGTCCGGGCACATTGACACCTCTGCAGGGACAGGTGAGTCTGAAGGATGTGGATTTCAGTTATGTGGAGGGGAAGCAGGTGTTGTATGACATCACGCTGACCGCATATCCCGGCCAGAAAATCGCCTTTGTGGGTGGCACAGGCGCCGGCAAGACCACCATCACCAACCTCATCAACCGCTTCTACGAGATCCAGGAAGGCACCATCACATATGATGGTTTTGACATAAGGGATATCGACAAAGACTCCCTGAGGCGAAGCCTTGGAGTAGTCCTGCAGGAGACTCGTCTCTTATCAGCCTCAGTGCTCGATAACATCCGATATGGCCGTCTGGACGCTACGGATGAGGAGTGTCGGGAAGCTGCCAAACTGGTATATGCCGACTCCTTTATCCGCCGTCTCCCGCAAGGCTACGACACCATTCTCGCTGCGGACGGAGGCAACCTGTCGCAAGGCGAGAGGCAGCTTTTGGCTATCGCCAGGGCAGCGGTGGCCAATCCGCCCGTGCTGATTCTCGATGAGGCCACATCCTCCATTGACACGCGTACCGAGAAACTGATCCAGAAGGGGATGGACTCGCTTATGAAAGGCCGTACCACATTCGTGATCGCCCATCGCCTGTCCACCGTCCAGAACGCCAACTACATCATGGTTATGGACCACGGACACATCATCGAGCGGGGACGTCACGACGATTTACTCGCCCAGAAAGGCAAGTATTATGAGTTGTATACTGGAAATCAGATTAATGCTTAATTTAGTGAATCTATTTAACGAACATGACATTATTTAAAAAACCTTGGAAGCTGACGGACGGATTCCTGTTCGGCGGCGCTATCGTCCTTGTGGGCTTGATTCTTCAGCTGGCCCTGGGACCCGTGAATTGGGGGCGGATAAGTTCCCCGGTCAATCTTATTCTCTGGGTGTTATTCTTGGCTTTTGTGGTCGCGGCCTTCTTACTTAAGAAGCGGTCAGGCTTCTTCGCCTGGCTGGGTTCCCCAGCCGCCGCTGTTCCCTCCATTGCCTGGACATTGGGATTGACCATTGTCATGGGACTGACAGCTCAAGTTCCTTCAAAAGGCTGGCTTGGGAACATGATATCTTTCTGGCCATTTGTGCTTTGTTACATCTGGCTGACAGTGGTTGTCGGTCTTGTCTCTCTCAACCACCTGACCCGCCTGGGTCGTTCTTGGAGGGAAATCCCTGCGGTACTTAATCATTTGGGCCTGTTCGTGACCCTCGTATGCGCCACTTTGGGCAGCGTTGATAAAAGGGAACTTATGATGACGTTGCATGAGGGCGAGACAGTGTCCACTGCCGAGACAGAGGATGGAACCTCTTATGATACAGGCGTTTCGGTACGCCTGGATGACTTCACGATGGAGACCTGGCCAAATGGGATGCCGAAGCGTTTCGCCTCTGATGTGGTTGTGAAAGGAAAGTCCGGCAAGGAGACATCCGCCGTCATCGAGGTCAACAAGCCTTTGAAGATAGACGGCTGGAAGATGTACCAATACGGCTATGACGAGGAAGCTGGAGTTGAGGGCAAGATGAGCATCCTTCAGATGGTTAAGGACCCTTGGCTGCCTTTGGTTTATCTCGGAATATTCATGATGCTCGCAGGGGCATTCCTTATGATGATTGTAGGTTTCAGAAGGGAGGAAGTGAAATGAGTTGGGACAGTTTTGTTTATTTCGCCGCAGCGGCGGTGATTCTTTGGGCTTTGGGTGCTGCGCAAGCCTGGTTCGGCAAAAGAACGTCAGCAATCATCAATTATAGTCTCGGAATATTGGTATTCTTCGCCTTTATCCTGGCGATGTGGATAAGCCTGGAGCGGCCGCCGCTCCGGACGATGGGGGAGACCAGGCTTTGGTATTCGTTCTTCCTCGCTGTGGCGGGAATGATTGTCTACAGCCGCTGGAAATACAAATGGATACTCTCTTTCAGCACGATAATGTCGCTTGTGTTCATAATCGTCAACCTGCTGAAGCCTGAGATCCATTCGAAAAACTTGATGCCGGCGCTCCAGAGCCCTTGGTTCGCTCCGCATGTGATTGTCTATATGTTCTCTTATGGAATGCTCGGAGCCGCCACCCTGATGGCCTTGTATGTCCTCGTGTTCAGGAAAGAGAAGACGACAGCGGAGGACATATCCACTGCTGATAACCTTGTGGCCACCGGCATGGCGTTCTTGACTTTCGGAATGTTGTTCGGAGCCTTATGGGCGCAGGAAGCCTGGGGAACATATTGGGCATGGGATCCGAAGGAGACATGGGCGGCTATCACGTGGATGGCTTATCTGCTATATGTCCACTTCAGGATAGCCAGACCCAAGGATTGGGCAAACGCTATGTGGATTCTGATCCTCGCGTTTATCTGTCTTCAGATATGTTGGTGGGGCATCAACTACCTTCCCTCAGCCCATGCCACTTCGGTACACGTCTATTGATCGTCCGGACGGTCTGACCAGTCGTGATTGACATCGTAGCCGTGAGAGCGTATTGACCGGCTTGATCCGACGTATTCGTTATTCGCGGCCTCATCAAGGATTCTGCGACGTGTCTTCTTGAACAACCAGAAGCAGAAGGCTATCAGAACTAATGTTATAAGCAGGGACAAAGCCTCGTTGAGCTCGCTGAAGAAACACAGCGTGTCATACACGCCGTGAAGGATCACCGGATAAAGCCACATCTTGATGGCGGCACCTTCGTGTTCCTTACCACGGAAGTGATACTGGGAGTAGTAATAACCCATAGTCACAGCGAAAGCGAAATGCCCGGGAACGGCGAAAAGGGCCCTTGAGAAAGCCACATCCACCCACGCCGCCCCGGCGCTTATGACATAGATGATGTTCTCGAAAGCGGCGAAACCCAGGCCCACGGTAGTGGCGTAGACAATGCCGTCATAACGCTCATCAAACTCCTGACAATTGCGCAGCAATAGCCAGAGCATCAACAGCTTAGCTGATTCCTCCGGGATGGCTGCCCCGAAAAACGCGATTCTCACAGCCTCACCCAAGGTGGTTGGCTCTGTAGTGTAGAAGCCCATGTTGAGAAGGGGACCGGAAATGAGAGTCGAGGCGAGGGCGGCCAGACCGCCATAGCAGAAACCTTTGAATATCAGCCTTGTAGGCTCCGGTTCCGTGTCCTTATGGTAAACGTACCACATGAGGATCAAAGCCGGGGCAATGGCGGCGATGGTCAGCATCAACATATCACTTGTTCTTTAGGTACTCGTCAATCGCCTTGGCGGCCTTTCTGCCGGCGCCCATTGCCAGGATCACAGTTGCCGCACCAGTCACAGCGTCACCTCCAGCGAATATTCCCTCACGGGTAGTGCGTCCATCCTCGTCGGCCACGAGTCCACCCCTACGGGTCGCCTCAAGACCATCTGTGGTCTTGACAATCAATGGATTCGGAGCGGTTCCTAAGGCCATGATGACAGTCTCGGTCGGGATCTCGAACTCGGATCCAGGGATCGGGACAGGGGAGCGGCGGCCACTTTCGTCCGGCTCGCCCAGTTCCATGCGGATACATTTCAAGGCCCTTACCCAGCCGTTCTCGTCCGCGAGAATCTCGATGGGGTTGGTTAGCATCTGGAAATCAATCCCTTCTTCTTTTGCGTGATGAACTTCCTCCTTCCTCGCTGGAAGCTCCACCTCGGTTCGGCGGTAGATGATAGATGTGTCAGCTCCAAGCCTCAGGGCGGTCCTGGCGGCATCCATAGCCACATTGCCTCCTCCTACCACGCAGCACTTCTTCCCTGCATGGATAGGAGTGAGATAATCCTCCCTGAAGGCCTTCATCAGGTTGTTTCGGGTCAGGAACTCATTGGCCGAGAACACACCGTTGAGGTTCTCGCCAGGGATGCCCATGAACTTCGGCAGACCGGCGCCGGTTCCTACGAACACGGCCTCGAATCCCTCGTCATCCATAAGGCTGTCAATCGTGACCGTGCGACCTATAATGACATCAGTTTCTATCTTGACTCCCAATGCTTTAACCTCATTTATCTCACGCTTTAATACAGTATCTTTCGGAAGCCTGAACTCCGGTATCCCATACTCCAAAACGCCGCCAGCCTTGTGGAGAGCCTCGAAAATGGTAACATCATATCCCCATTTGGCGAGATCAGATGCGCAGGCTAGTCCCGCAGGCCCGGAACCGATCACCGCCACCTTCCGGCCGGAGGGGTCGGCGCAGCCGATTCCTGAAGTGGACATAGTCTCCGACGACTGTTCCTCGGTGAATGAGTGGTCGGCGACGAAGCGCTCGAGCTTGCCGATGGCCACAGGCTCGAATTTGACGCCCAGCACGCAGCTGCCCTCGCACTGTGTCTCCTGAGGGCATACACGGCCGCAAACGGCGGGAAGTGAGGAATCCTCACCGATAACAGCGGCAGCCCCCTTGATATCACCCTCTTTGACCTTAGCTATGAATTCGGGAATCTTGATGCTGACCGGACAAGCCGTGACGCAGCGGGGATTCTTGCAGTGGAG
>JAFROA010000324.1 GCA_017429885.1 Bacteroidales bacterium
CATCCGGCACATTTGGGGTTGCGGCGAAAGGCGTCTATCATGATGTGGTAATCCCATGTAAAATCGCAATCACCGGCGCTGCCATGATATCCCCAAACATCACCGCACTCGCTGTTTATCATGGGGACATCGGTCTGTACATTTTCGCCGATATAGTTGAAATGGCTGCCAGGATAGGTATTCTCGCAATAGTACTTGATTTCCCTATCCCAATCCCAACCCGGGCGGTAGGAGTGCCAAGAGTTGATGTCGGTCTCGACATGGTCCCGATTGCAAGCGCTCTGGTCCTCAACCAAACGGCTGGGATCAAGACTCTTGGTCAGGTGATACATTGAACGCACCCAATCTTGGGCGTCTTGAGTGTACACATGATCTTTGTCAAAAAGACCCCAGGTCTCATTGAAGTTAACCCATGCGAAAATCGAAGGATGGTTGTAATCCCGCTCTACCTGTGCCCTCAGGCAATTCTCCCAGTCCTGACGAGCCTCTGGAACCGGCTCACCCCAGAAGTTGGGGGTGTCAGCCATGATCAAAAGACCGAGTTTGTCGGCCCAATAGAGTTTGCGGGGCACCTCGACTTTGATGTGGATACGGTTACCGTTCAGCCCAAGTTTCTTGGACAACAGTATCTCGTTCTTCATGAACTCATCGCTCGGGAAGGTGTAGAAGCCTTCCGGATGATAGCTCTGATCAAGGCAAAGTTGGAGATATAGAGGTTTGTTGTTGAGAGCCACATAGTTGAAATCGGCTCCAGGGAACTTCGCCACGCCAATCTTCCTCTGGCCGAAATAAGAATCCACCGCATCCTCATTTCCAAGCGACGCGGTGACCTCATAGAGGAACGGATCATCGAGATCCCACAGGTGTTGGTCCTTGATGGGAATCGTGAAGGATGCCTTGTCCTTTCCTTCCATATCCGCGGTAAAGGTGTCCTGTCCGCCTGTCTTGAAAGCCAGTTTAAAAGACTCCCCGGGAGCTGCGGGAGCCGCCAAAGCGACATCGACCTTGACATTGGACTGGTCGATGTCAGGAGTGAAGTGCATGGACTCAATATAATTCGCCCCTCTGGCCTCAAGATAGACAGTCTGCCATATTCCCCTGGCGTTACCATAGCCCTGCTTACCGTAGAGGTGAGCGTCGGAGGAGGTGTCATCAGCCTTTATGACAATGCGCTGAGGCTTCCCGAAGGTGATGTCCTGAAGCTCGCAAGCGAAAGGAGTGTAACCACCCTGGTGGCTTCCAATCTCCTTGCCATCAAGCCAAACATGCGTGTCCCAGTCAGAGGCGCCGACGACAAGGAATACCCTCTTCCCCTTCCAGGAATTCGGCACCGTTATCTCACGGCCGTACCAGCCTATGTCTCCTTTATCTTCAACCTCGGAAAGTTTGGATCCCCAAGGGAAAGGAACGAGAATCTGGTTGTCCATGACAGAAAGGTCTTCGCCGGCGATAGCTTTTGTCGCGGCAGCCTCATCAAAAGTGAAGGCCCAATGACCGTTGAGATTAATCCAGTCCGCCCTCTCAAAGTCCGGACGGGGATGCTCGGCAAGGGGTATGGATTCAGTGGTCTTCTGACCAGAACAAGCACCTAGTGTCATCAAGGCCATGGCGCACAAAATAGAGGAAATCTTTTTCATATTATATTGATTATTAATTATTTCACAAGCTTAACTCCTTTCGGGAGCCTTATCTCTGAGGAGACGCTTCCGTCCGCCTTCTTCTCATGCCGAACCTCAATCTGTCCATACGGCGTAGGGAAAGTGCCCTCCGCCCATTCCAGATCACCCAGATGGGGTTCTACCCTCACCTGCTTGAAACCTACTCCAACAGGCTCGATACCAAGGACATGACGGCTTAGCCATGTGGTGGGACCGGAAGCCCAGCCATGGCAGAAACTGTGGCGCAACCCGACATAACACCAAGCACCGCCGTCAGCGTGGATGTCGAACTTGCCCTCAGGAACAATCTCGTCAATACGGGCGGCATTTTGGGCGTCCCCATAATTGAAATCCTCCCAGAAAGTGGTAGCTCCCAGGTCAATCATCTTCCCCCAATACTTGGAAATCAAATCCATAGCCTCGGTGTAGTGACCTCCCTTCGCCAGGGCCTCAATTAAGTAATATCCCATAAAGGAGGTGAATTTCTCAGGTCCGTTGGCTAAGATTATCTTGGAAGCCTCCTCCGGATTCATCATATCCTGGATGGCGAGCAGCGCCGCCGCCTGACTATTCCCGACATTATCGGGGACATATTCCCTCAATTCCGCCGCCTTTTTGGAGCATTTCTCCCGCAGAAACTCATCATTGAGCCATCCGGCCATTTCTGCTCCGGCCTCAAGGGCATCGACA
>JAFROA010000325.1 GCA_017429885.1 Bacteroidales bacterium
AGGCAAATACCTTCCGCAGTTGATGGATCAGATCGGAGGGGGCATTGATTTCCTCATCCTGGACACAGTGCACATCTTACCTGGAGAGATCCTGGATTTCCTAGTGGCTTATCCATATCTGACGAATGGTGCGGTTGTCTGCCTGCACGACATCCGTCAAAACCACGTGGCAAACCCGGATTCACGCCGTATTGCCACCAACGCCCTGTTCAACAGCGTCGCCGCCGAGAAATACATATTCTCAGACCCTACACGTACCCCCGATTATCCCAATACAGGTGCTTTCGTGGTAAACGAGGACACCTCACGCTATATCAACAATGTCTTCGGAATCCTGACCCTATCTTGGTCATCTTTCCTTGATGAGGAGGTCATGAGTCTCTACAAGTCTTTTCTACGGAAGCACTACACAGTTGAGTCAGTATGGATATTCGAACATGCGCTGGCTTTGAACTTGGAGTCAAAAATGAGAAAAGACCGCCAGATAAGACGGTCTCCTCTAAAGTGGATAGCCAATAAACTGAGTAAAATATTATCCTAACGCATGTCTCGCAGGCGGACGTCAATCCCGGGAAGACGGGCAGGTAGCGAAGATATGTCTGTCTGGCCGAAATGATAGGGAATCAGCACTTTAGGTTTAAATGCCAGGGCAGCTGACACGCACTGGTCAACTGTCATGGTATAAGGCTGGTTGACAGGCAGCAAAGCCACGTCAATATCTTTGAGGTCCGCCATCTCAGGCACGTCCTCAGTGTCTCCAGCCACATAGACCCTCAATCCATCCAGAGTCAACACATAGCCGTTACCATTGCCTTTTGGATGGAACTTTTCACGGCCTGGCGTGGTGTTATACGCAGGAACAACCTCGACTTTCACACCCTTCGCCAGCTCCTTCGAATCACCATTGCATAGAACTTCTCCCTTGCCGATCTTCCCTTGGCTCGTCCCGTTAAGGAACAGCACCGTTTTGTCTCCTGTCAGAGCCGTAATGGCAGCTTCATCCAAGTGGTCACCGTGCTCGTGGGTCACGAATACATAGTCAGCTTTTGGAAACTCAGTGGCATAGTCGGTGCTCTTCCCATATTCTCCGACCGGGTCGAACTGGATGGAAAGACCGTCATAGCACACCTCCAAGGTGCCGTGCTTGATCAAGGTCAGCTCCACAACTTTGCCTCCAGGGGTCTGGAAGCGCTCGACCTCATACTTGGTGACAGGCTTTCCGGCCTCTGTCCAAGCCAAATAGCCTCCAGCCAGGTTGAACACTTCAAAACCGGCCTTGGACAACACCGCGGCAGCCTCAGAGGCTCTTCTGCCACTACGGCAATAGATGTACAACGGAGCTGACTTGTCATAAGCCGCGGAGACTTTGTCCACAAAAAGGGAGTCGTACCAGTCATGGTTGACCGCCCCGCGGAGGTGGCCCTCAGAGAACTCCTCGGGAGTCCTGACGTCTATCAGACGCACAGGATCAGGAGAGTCGATCTTAGCGGAGAAACCATTGACATCCAAATCGGTATAATTGGCCTTGCATGAGAAAAGGCCTAACAGGGAGAAAGCCATGATGGAAAAAATGAATTGGCGCATATCCTTGAAAAGTAATATGCGCCAATATAGTGATTTATTTCCAGAAGCCCCTCATCGCGGAGAAACTATAGGGATTTCCAGTTTGAGTGTCACGTTGCGGCCGGGATTGTGGATCCCGACATATTTCAAGCGACTCAAGTGATCGAAGTACACTTCATCGGAAAGATTGTCGGCGATAAGGCTCACTGTAGCTATCCTTCTTCCCTTACGCAATATGTCAGTCGCCGCCGTGGCGCCTAGCAGTGTCACCGCCTCAGTTAAAGACTCTGTGCCGGGCAGGAAATGATCCTGGGCGTCACGGTGATCAATCCTGAATGATATATAACTATTATTCAACACCTTCCCGCTATGAGTAATCTCCCATTTAACATCAACTCCAAGTCTGGGTGCCGGTATCAAGGGCAGGTCTCCTTCGTCAGAGGTTCCCCTTACAAAGGAATATGTCGCACCCAGATGAAGGCTGTGGATGGGATGAAAATCAAGAGAGGCTTCCGCCCCACGGAGTACCGCGTTCCCTGAAGTATAGGCATAGACATCCCTGTCCTCA
>JAFROA010000326.1 GCA_017429885.1 Bacteroidales bacterium
AGGATCTTGTTGATCCTCTCCATCGACGCCATACCTTTGGGAATAGCGTAACTCGCTTTGGAAAAGTCCTTTATCGGGTTGATAATACTGTAGAGGATCACCATGTAGTAGATGAATATCGGAGCATCGATGATCGAATGGCCCTTGAGTATCAAGGTTCCTCCGAAAAAGAGGGCTATGGTGATCAGCACTGTGCCGAGGAACTCGCTCACGGGATGGGCTAATGACTGCCTCATCGAGACCCTGCTGGTTTTCTTGCGCATCGCCTCGGTGACTCCCTCAAACCTGGATGACATTTTCCTCTCAGCAATGAACGCCTTGACCACGCGCAGGCCTCCGAGGGTCTCCTCCACCTGCGACATCACATCGCTCCACAGGTTCTGTACATCAAGGGATTTGCGTTTGAGGTTCTTTCCGATCACACCCATGGTCCAGATCATCAGGGGGGCGAAAATAATGGTGAATGCTGTCATCTGCCAGCTGATGACGATCAAGGCGATGAAGTAAATCAGGATGAGGATCGGATTCTTGATCAGCATCTCAAGCGATCCGGCGACCGAGTTCTCCACCTCCTGCACGTCTCCACTCATCCTGGCGATGATGTCACCTTTTTTCTCCTCTGAGAAGAACCCCAACGGAAGGGCGAGGATCTTGTTGTAAATCTCCATCCTGAGGCGTTTCACAACCCCAGTGCGGATGGGGATCATGACGGCTGAGGACCCGAAATAGCATGCGGTCTTCAAAGCGGTCGTGACGATAAGGAAAAGGCACAGGAACAGGAGAACCTTGATCTCACCGTATTGGGCGATATTCATCTCAAGGAAGTGGTAGAGGTTCTGCATTATGCTGTTCCCGATATCCTTTAGGGGCTTGTGCCAGACCTCGTTCCACGGCGTGAAGACATAGGTCTTATCCGTCATTCTGAACAGGATGCGGAGCATAGGCACTATCATGGCGAACGAGAAGATGTTGAACACCGCCGAAAGGATGTTCATCACAACCGATCCCCAGAGATATTTCTTGAAAGGCGCGATGTAACGCCTCATCATATTCATGAATCCTTTCATCGTCCGAGAGTTTTCTCCAGCCAGTGGAAAATGAGGAATATCCTCTTTTTGAATATGTTATAGTTGAGGCTGAGGGCATTGTCCTCGATCTTGTTGGTCTTCATGGTGATTCCGGAGGTGAAGACCACGCAATCAACCCCGGCCCTTGAGAACACACCCTGGTCGCCGATTTTCGAGTGGAACATCTCAGTGAAGCCCTCGCTCCCGTAATAGTCGAACCCAAGATCCATGTGTAGGCCGTCGGTGTCGTTCGCCCTTGCCAGCTCGTATCTGTGGCGTCCGTCACTAAGCATTATCAGGTAGTCCTTCCTGCCTCTGCGAAGAGGGGAGAGGGTGCTTCCCAATATGTCCAGAACAACGGCGCAGCTGATTTTGGAAGGAGTGATGGTCTCTCCGCTCACAGGATCCTTCAGCTTACCTTCAACCACATCTCTCCAGAAAGCCTCGGCGCCTTGAGAGTTCCTCTCCCTGGCGTCAAACGCCACGAATATCATGTTCTGTCCATAAGACCTGCCAAGTTCCTTCATCCTGGCGAACATGTCCGCGACACTGACCATCGCGACCACTCCGGAGGCGTTGCTGTCGGCTCCGGGATAAACCGTATCATCAATCATCCCATGGCTGTCATAATGAGCTGTCACAAGGACATACGATTCTCTCAGTCCCGAACTCTTTCCGGGCATGAAGCCTATTATGTTGTGGCCCACTTTGTCGCCGACTCCGAAAGACATGCTCCATTTCCCGCTCATCTTCATCAGTCCAGCCTCTCGGAACTGCCGGGCGATCCAGAAAGCCGCCTCATTGGCTCCGGTTGTCCCCGTGGCCCTGCCTCTGAAAAGTGTGTCGCAAAGGAATTCGACCTTTCCCTGGAGTTTGTCTACCGAGATTATCCTCTCGGCATTCTTTCCTGAGGGGATCATCTTTGGGGTGGAAGTCTGCGCCTGGAGTACTCCACAGGCGGCAAATAGGATTATATATGAGAAAAAAAGACGTGATTTCGTTTTCAAGGCACGATAAATGTTTATCTTTGCAACTGACAAAAATAGGAATTTTACCCCTTATTATAAAATAAATCGTAATGAAAAGGCTTGCTTTGTCCCTGATGCTGCTTCTGTCGCTGTTCCCGCTGTGCCGGGCGCAGTACGACAAGGACGTCTTCATGTTCAGGGGCCGTCAGGCGCTCTCCGAGGGCAGATACGCCGACGCCATCAGCCAATTCAACATTCTGGCCCGGCTGGACACAACTGATTGCTGGACTTTTTTCTACAGGGGTATATCAAAATACAACCTCGGTGACATCCGTGGAGCCCAGACCGATTTCGACACATCAGTTCGCCTGAACCCGGTATTCACTAACGGATATCATTTCCGGGCAATCACCCTCAGCCGATCCGGCAAGTACGACGAGGCCTTGGCTGATCTGGACAGGGCGATGGAACTGCGACCTGGCTTGATTGGCTTGTATTTCAGCCGTGGCGTCACATATTTCCTCGCCCAGAGGTTCGAGAACGCCATCAGTGATTTCGACCGCTACATCCGCAAGGAGCCCAAGGATCCCTCCGCCTATCTCAACAGGGGAGCCTCCTATCTCTTCCTGAGCGACACCACCAAGGCCGTGTCCGACTATAATAAGGCTATACAGCTCGATCGTTTCGATCCGGAAGGGTATATCCGTCGTGGCCGTGTCTTCGCTCTCCAGAAAAACTACAAAGGGGCCATCGCTGACATGAACAAGGCGATATCGTTGGACACCACCAACACGTTCGCCTACTTCAACAGGGCCCTGATGTACTATGAGTCCAACGATTATAATGCCGCGATGTCGGATCTCAACAGGGTTCTCAAGGAGGAGCCGGGCAATGCCCTGACCCTCTACAACAGGAGCCTTATAAGTGCCCAGGTGGGCAATTTCGAGGACGCTTTGGCGGACATGGACCATGTCATCAACATCAACCCGGACAACGTCCTGGCGTATTACAACAGGGCATCCTACTTTGTCCAGATGGGCCGCTGGCTGGACGCCCTTGATGACTACGACAAGGCGATCGAGCTTTATCCCGACTTCGCCAAGGCGTACCTTAACCGCTCCTATGTCAAGAATATGCTCGGGCGGACAAAGTCCTCGAAACAAGACTACGACACGGCCCAGAGGAAGGTACGGGAGTATAGGGCAAAGACTGCCGCCGATGAGACGTCTTTCGCCGACACGACCAAGAAATACAGTTC
>JAFROA010000327.1 GCA_017429885.1 Bacteroidales bacterium
CGGGCGTACGGTCAATGGCCACGGCCATGGAGGCCAGTCCGCCAGGGAACGTACCACCTGGATAGCGACCAACCAGAAAGTCAATAAGAGATTTAAGGATGGGAAGGCGTCCATGACTGACATCAATCCCACAGTCTGTGAGTTCCTCGGGATGGAGGTTCCGGAGCAGGTGGCTTGGGAGAGGGATGGGATTCCTTTCATCGGGAAAACCCAGATCTCTGACCTGGAGGTCTCAACTTACGACAGGGCGGTCATATTGACTTGGAAAGCTGTGAATAAGAACGCCAGAGTTAGCGTATATGCGTCTCCCAAAGACGATTATAAGACCACCGGCAAAGAGGAATGGAAACATCTCGCCGATCTGAGAGCGGGCGAGGAGGAGTTCCGTTATGACTTGGACATGATTGGCCAGTCAAAATTATATAAATTCGTCGTGGTCGGAGAGCATGAGAGCCTTAACCGATGGCTGGTAATGTGATTGTAATATCAAACTAATATAATGAGGCACAGTCGTTTCTGTATTTTCATACTGTTTATAACCATTTTCTCCGCCCCGTCTTGTGAGCGGTATGTGAACCATCCTGACTGGAATCCGGACGCAAAAAAGGCGCTGAACAGCTTTATCCGTTCTGAAAGGAACCAGAAAGAGAGGCCATACGTGGTTTTCGATTTTGACAACACATGTTCCATCTTTGATGTGTCCGTCCAGTTAATGGCTTACCAGTTGGAGACAATGTGCTTCAACCTTGATCCGGAGGAGTTCTCAATTATGGCGAACACCGGAATGGAGACCTATCCGGAAAGCCTTCAGGAATCCCTGCGTTCAATAATCAGCGACTATACGGATCTCTATTCCCGTTTCGGTCCTTTCACAGCCAAGGGAGTCGACTTTGACACGCAGGCCAAGATGGGTATGGATCCCGTCTGGAAGGATTTCGCCTCGGACATGGGACTCATGTATGAGAAACTTCAGGAATATATGACCGCTGATGACGCCTATCTGTGGACGATGGGCTGGTTCTCCGGGATGACTGGGGAAGAGGTGTACCAGATGGCCTATCGCTCTCATGAGAAATACTCCAAGATTCCGACAGCCTTCAGGTCCCTTAAAGGCAGCCACGGGACATATTCTTGGATTGACGGAATAGCTGTCACGGATAATATAAGGGAGCTATGGAAGGCGTTGTACGACAATGGTTTTGATATTTGGGTGTGTTCCGCTTCCGAAGTAGGCCCCGTGATGGCGGCAGTTGATGTCTTCGGACTTCATGACTATTGCAAAGGAGTTCTCGCCATGACCATGGCAAGGGATTCTCTGGACAGGTATCTTCCTGAATATGACTATACTGATGGCTGCGGGTTCCTTGCCACTCCGGACGGAGGCTGGGTCAAGGACAGCGTCCCTACCCGCACAAGGCCGATGGGACCGGGAAAGGTAGAGGCCGTGCGCAACTGTCTTGTGCCCAGATATGGCAACAAAGGACCTTTGGCGGGATTCATGGACTCCACCGGGGATTTCAATTTCTGTACGGAATTCTCTTCCATGAGGCTTGACGTGTGCTTCAACCGGGCCACCCGCAAGGTGACAGAGGGAGGAGGACTTAAAGCGGAAGTGGCTATGTATGAAAAAGATGCTTTGAAGTATAATCTCAGGAAAGCGACAAAGGCAGGGGATATCCTCTATATTCTTCAGGGTCGTGACGAGAATGGCTTGCGTACCCTTCGCCCATCTGAGCAAACCATCCGTCTAGGGGATAAGACACCAAGGACGTTCGCAGATAAGAATAACTACACCTGTCTCGAGTACTTCAAAAACAATCATATGTCTGTCAAAGACATACTTGAGACCTTCAGCGTATACACAGATGTCTCCGCTCCTTCCAATCCCTTTGGATTCACCTATGGGTTCCTGGATTCGTATGACGGCTATAGGAGTAAGGAATAGGGATAATCTTCCGAAAATTCTCTATATTCACGGGAAATTGAAATAGCGATCACAATGTATTCTTTTGTTCAGGATGGCGACACTTACGTCGTGAGTATTGACAACCATCAGGAAGTGGTGGCTGCGTTGATGGCTTTTTGCGAGGAGCAGAGCATCCTCGCCGGTGAGATCACGGGAATAGGGGCGGTAAACCATGCGGTTTTGAGATTCCTCGACCCGGCGACCAAGAAGTATGTAGACAAGACTTTCGAGGAGCAGATGGAAATCTCAAGTCTTGTCGGGAATATTTCCGAGAAGGATGGGAAGCCTTATCTCCATCTCCATGCGAACTTTGGACGAAGGGACTACACTGTGATTGGGGGCCATCTTTTAAGTTGCGTTCTTAACGGAGCTTGTGAGCTGGTGGTCAAGAGGTTCCACTGCGAGCTCGGCCGTCGTTTCGAACCGTCACTCGGTCTCAATCTCTACGATTTTTAGATTCTTCGCTCCGCTCAGAATGACAAGAAGGCTCAGAATGGCAGAGGATATTCACATCGTGCATTGCGCTATTTCGGAGGTCGGCAAGCGCCTGAAGTCAACGCTGGCGAATCAGTTGTTCATTGTCTGCGACCGGAACGTTCGAAATCTGGCGGAAAAGATTGGAATTGAGTCTGATGGTGTGTTCGAGATAGATGCCTCTGAAGACACCAAGGACATCTCCACCGTTGTGGAGATCAACCGCTGGCTGATGGATAAAGGAGCCGACCGTAATGCATTGCTCCTTGGAATAGGCGGAGGAATCACTACGGACATCACCGGCTTCGCGGCATCGGTCTATAAAAGAGGCATACGTTTCGCCTTTGTCCCCACAACTCTCCTGTCCCAGGTTGATGCCGCCATTGGGGGGAAGAATGGGGTCAACCTCGACTCCTTCAAGAACATGATCGGGGTGATCCGCCAGCCGGAGGCGGTGTTTATCTGTCCGGAACCACTTGATACACTGCCGTATACACAGATAGTCGGCGGAGCGGCTGAGCTTCTGAAGACGTTTATCATCGACAACTCAAAGGGCTTGTATGAGAAGGCGGTGGAGACCTTGTCCGGAATCAGAGAGGCAGGCGGGAATTTATCGGGATATTCAGTGAGCCTCAATACTCTTATCGCTGAAGCGGCTCTCGTTAAAGCCGGAATAGCCGGGCGGGATCCCTTAGAGAAAGGCGAGAGGAGACTTCTGAATCTCGGCCATACATTTGCCCATGCCATAGAGAAACTGTCCGGAGAGAAGATTTCCCACGGTGAGGCTGTCTCAATCGGAATCATCCTTGCTGCCCGGCTGGCAGGTAAAGCAGGGGTAGCTGAGACAGGTCTTGAGAATCGCTTGAAAGCTGATTTCGCCGCTTGCGGGATGTCGGTTGAATGTCCTTTCAAAGTAGGGGAGATGACAAACGCTATGTCTAAGGACAAAAAAGCCGAAGGGAATATTATTAATTTCATATTGCCTTATGGGATTGGTGATGTACGTGTCGTGGACATGTCTCCTGAAGATGCCACAAGAATGCTGCTATAAATGATTTGCGTAACCCTCCAGAACCGCTCCCTAGAGGAGATTTTTGATATTCTTGAGAACAATTCCCCGGTCATCCAGATGGCCGAGATCCGCCTCGACCGTTGTTCCTTGGACGAGGACGAAATCTCAGAATTATTCTCATCCTCAGATACTCCATTAATAGCGACTTGCAGGGTCGCGGGAGACGGTAACGGCGCTTGGGAAGAAGCTGAGGCTAAACTTCAGACAGCTATAGAAGCTGGAGCGGCTTTTATTGATCTTGAGATTGAGGCACCGAAAGAGATGGGCAAAAGACTCCGCCGATTATGCAGTGAGTACGGCACCAGGATGATCCGCTCTTGTCATTTCTTTGATGGAACGCCTTCAATTGAGGTTTTGAGGGAAACTGCTGAAAGATGCCGTAAATTCGGCGGAGAAATAGCGAAGATCGCCGTATCAGCCAGCTCTGAAGAGGATGTGGCTCGTGTGCTGTCTCTCTACGAAGATTGTGAGAAGGGTCGCCTTGTGGCTTTCGCCATGGGTGAGGCCGGGCGCTCGAGCAGGCTTGAATGCCTTCGCCTCGGATCGCCTTTCACTTACGCCGCCCTAACTTCTGAAGAGGCTGCCGCTCCAGGCCAGTGGCCATATTCAGAGATGACTGAAGCGCTGTACGGTTGTGGGCTTACGCCGTCGGAGGGGCAACCGCCGTCTCGCTGCGCTTCGCGCCCTATCCGGGAAAATGCTCGACGGTGGTCGCCTTCCGACGGCATCGTACTTCAGATGCCATCATCAAAAAGCTTCGCCCAACGAGCCATCATTGCGGCCGCATTGGCGGATTGTCATTCTGAGCGATGCCCTGAGCCCGTCGAAGGGCTAAGCGAAGAATCTCATCTCGACGGTTACACCCCTTGTGAGGATAGCGAGAACGCCCGAAACGTTGCGGAAGTCATTAAAAATAAGACTATTCCTACTAAAATCCATGTCGGCGAATCTGGTCTGCTGACACGACTCATGATTCCTATCGTAGCCGCTCTACAAAGTCGTGGAAAGGGTTCTCCTGTGGTTGAGATTACCGGTGAAGGAACCCTCCTTGGCCGCCCCCTCAAAGGCGCCACTGAGATAATGGCACGTTTCGGGACTGTTTTGAGGTCACTCTCTGAACAATCAGGAGAGATCAAAGTGCCGCTCTCAGTCCAAGGCCCTCTTATACCTGGAAAAGCGGACATTTCAGGTAAAGATGGATCCCAACTGATATCCGGACTCTTGATGGCGCTCCCGCTCCTGCAAGGCGATTCGGTTATCCATGTACATGACCCCAAGAGCATTCCCTACATGTTTATCACCATCGACGTGTTGAAGAAATTCGGCATCAAGATCGGAAGTGAGATGGAGGGTGATGAGGAATTCATGGAGACACAGGACTGGGGCCTTTGCACGGGAATAACATTCAAGATCAAAGGAGGACAGGAATATAAACCAGCCAGTTTCAGCATTGAAGGGGATTGGAGTGCGGCGGCCAATTTCCTGGTTACAGGAGCGGTATTCGGGAAAGTACAGCTGAAAGGCCTTGACACGACATCTTTGCAGGCTGACATATCCATAATGGACATTTTGATGGACGCCGGTGCCAGCCTCTCGCAGGAAGATCCTTTCCCTGTCAAGGCCGGCTCGACCGGCCATCCACAGCCCGAAACCGGCATCATTACCGCCCAGCGCGCGCCGTTGCGGGCTTTCGACACCGATTTGAACAATTGCCCGGATCTGTTCCCGATAGTCTCTGTGTTAGCCGCATTCTGCGGAGGAACAAGTCATATTCTCGGATTCAAGCGACTGGCCGGAAAGGAAAGTGACCGGGGAAAGGCTATTATAGACACTTTGACCCAAATGGGTGTCGTGGTCTACTCTGAGGGCGATTTGTTGACTGTTGATGGTCACTCCCTTGAGAGCCGCATCCTGAACGGAACGCTTTTGAGAGGAGGAGAATATACCTCTTATCACGACCATCGCATGGCCATGGCTTTGACCGTCGCCTCACTTGGAGCGGACGGCCCGGTCGTTATTGACGACACCGCCTGCGTGGCCAAATCCTTCCCGGGCTTCTTTAACACCTGGCGGCAGTGCTTCCCAAGCACTTAGCGGTATAGGGTTACTGTGTTTTGGAAACTATTGATTATTAATGCGATAGGAAATATTCATCCCCCGAATAAAAGGGGATGGACTATATCTTATTACTTGATTGTTCGTCTGTTACAAATCACGCTTGCGTTGTGGGGCTATGACCTTCGGCCGCCACAGTGTGAAGAAACCGATCGAGATGTTGTTTTGACACGCCGGGAATCCGGGATAGTGTAAAGACCAAGGAACGATAATCTTCCCTGGACATTTCGTGGAAACGGAACCTTTTGTAATCCAAACCGGACTCAAGTGTTTTCTTTATCATCTCAAAATATACAGAATAATCCTCCCAGGGCTCGTAAATGCCGTGTTCGGATCCGGCTGAAGAATCGATAGTCAGAATGGCCTTATCCAGATCACCAAAATGAGAGATGAACGACTTTTTGTCGAGGAAAAAGTACTTGACTATAATGTAATCAACCATTTGAGCCCTCTCAAAAGAATTCAGGTTTTTAAAGATTCTTTTAAGAGTAGCATAATTAAGGATTTGGCCTCGTTTATGACACCTGTCAGCAATCGCCAAGGCTTGTCTCATAGCAAAACGTGATTGCCGTTTGACAAGCTTCTCTGAAAACGGGTGGTCTGAAAAGAAATACGGTATCAGCCCCCATTTATAGTCCATAACCGACTTGACCAAC
>JAFROA010000328.1 GCA_017429885.1 Bacteroidales bacterium
TAATCATAAAGATCCCAGGTGCTCACACCGAGCGCCTCCCTCTCGTACATGGCCTTCCATGGATCGGGGGTCTTGAATCCGGTCAGGTCGAGCAGACCCTCATCGACTATGGCCAGGGTGTAAGTCATCGGTTTCCCTGACTTCTCCTTGATCTTCACCTTGAACTCTTCCTCGGGGCGCAGGACATCCGGCATCTCGATTACCGGCTCAAGATGGGAGTTCTTGTCGTTGACGAGTATAGGCTGGACGCCGTATAGCCTGATCGGGAGGTCGTTGTCAGCCCTCTCGTGAGGTTGCAGCAAGGTGATGTGGATGTAGAAGTTCGGAGCCATATCAGGTGTCACCTTGAATGAGTAGGTGACATCTCCCTCGCCGGATGTCTTGACCCACTTCCTGGACAGGACGGATCTGGAATTCTCGAGAGAGACCAATGCCTGGCCCTTGGCGGCGGCGGGGATGTAGACAGTCACGGACTCTCCAACATCGTAAGACTCCTTGTCAGTGGAGAAAGAGAGCATCGACAGTCCGTCAGGATCCGCCTTAGAAGACCTTCCCCTATAAGCTGGCCAGTCTGCGTAGAAGACTCCGCCGGAGATGTGCCCGCTATTGGTGTCCTTGACAATCAACAGGTAACGTCCCCATTCAGGATAATCAACCCTGAATGGTATTGTGCTGCCGTTCTTGGCGGATCTCATCGATCCGGAAGAAATCATCTCAGCGGATGAGCTGTTGACGTAGGAATCAAGGCTCTCGTTGCGGCTCTCCCACCACCAGCTCCACTTGATCTTGTAGATTGAATATGTGAGGTTGTCTCCAGCCACTGAGGCGCCGTCCTTATCGACGACGATGACATCAATCTTGTAATCTTTGTCTGTCTCGAGCCAATGGCTGCCGCCTTCCTCGGGAATCTTTACTCCAACGTAGGCTGAATAAGGAGAGTAAGGGACAGTCATAGTGTTGAAGCTGATGTCACCACCGGGCTCCTCTACTGTGGTCACGAGGTCAGCGGTAAGCATGCCGGGAGCGTCATTGGCTTTAGGGGTCTCGACATTGATCCGGAGCTCACCGTCCTGGTTGAGGTTGTAGTCAACGAGATCGTACTCGCTTCTGGAGAAGCTTGACATCGGGGTCACGAACCTGTAGCCCTCATATCCCTTGAAGGTTGAGGAACCAGACCTCAAAGTCATGTTCACTTTCGCTTTCAGGCCAGATGCGGGCGGTCCGGTGAGCCAGTTGGAAGAAATGAATATCGGGACTCTGCTGCCTCCTTCAATAGCACCTTCTCCCACATCGATGTTGATCTTGAGCCTGTTGGGCTTGACGCTCTCTATGCTGAGAGATTTGTGGAAGGTCGCGCCTCCGATCTTGAAGTACGCGTTCCACACACCGGTGGGATCATCCTGTTTCGTGGGGATATTGAACACGTAGAATCCGTCCTTGGCATTGCCATTGACGTTCTTGGCGTAGAAACGACCCTCAGGAGTGTAAAGCTCCATGACAGCTGGGTGGTTGTCCGGAATCTTATCATCCTTATCCTCGAGAATGAGGCTGACATGGAGGGTGTCACCAGGACGCCAAACGCCCCTCTCTCCGTAGATGAAAGCCTTAAGTCCCTTGTCGAGGACCTTGCCACCAACGTCGAACCGGCTGAGGGTCTTCTCGTCTCCGGCTGTTACTTTAAGGTAGCTCGTGGCTCCACCACGTTTCGCGACAACCACGAACGGTTTCCCTGAAAGGGAGACCTCTGCCATTCCGTCAGTCCCGGTCTTGGCATAGCCTATTTCTTTGAGCTGGTAGCTGTAGACATAGAGCTCAGAATTGAAGACAGGTTCCGCGGAGATAATGTCACTCACACTGACCCAGATCTTGTCGCCACCAGCGTACTTGGCGATGACTCCGAGGTTGGATGTGACGAGATTGATGGCCGGGAACTTGTCCTCATCCATGTAATATGTGGGTTTCAGAGGGTTATCCCTGTCTTCCCACTCATACTCGTCCCAGTCGTAGAAGGACTCGTAGAACCAAGGTGAAGGTGTGTCCCAGTCACTGAAGTCCTCGTCAGAAGCTTGGTCTGAATAGAGGCTCACGAGCTCGTTGGTGGGAGTGCCGCTCTTGAATTCGACTGACTTCCCATACACGGAGTAATCCTGCTTGAAGCTTATCCTGACCCTGTAGATCGCGCCGGCTTCCTGTTTGAACAGGCCGGAGAGATCCACGCTGTAGTCCTGCCACTTGTGAAGGTTCTTGGATGGATCGGAATCCAGGCGGACGCACCTCTTGTAGACCAGACGGCCGCTCCTTCTCAAAGAATTGTCCCCATTCAGGTCATTCTCCTGGAGGAACATCAGCACATTATCCTCATATATCTGGATGACTTTGATGTCCACCGCGTTGAGGTTGACAGCCTTGAAGGGTAGTATCAATTCCTTGGAGTTAGGGAGGATATTGCCTGAGAGCGGAATCTCTACGGCCGGTTTCTCCTCAGCCGCTGAGAATGATTTCGAGAAATCAGTCCCGAGCTTGGCTCCGTCATAGCTCTTAACGGCTCCTGAGACTGTCAGGGAAAGGGGAACGTCCTCGGGATTCTCATAATAAATCTTCGCTCTGGAGTTCTCAGCCTGGACATAATACCTGCCGACACCGGTGAGCTTGAAGAGCCCTGAGTTGTCAGCCACGTCCTGAATGGGATTGGAGAAGAACACGCTGATATATGGATCTTCAGCCTCCACTCTCTCCGCGCTTACAATCCTGAATCCGGACATGGAAGGAATGGTGGTCTCTATCTTAGAATCGGCCACGAAGCCGGTGTCTCCGGATTTGAGCGTGATCTTCAGTGTGTTGTCCTTGTCGCTCCTGTTCAGCCCGACCAGGTCGAAGTGATAATTGAGCTGATCCTGTCCGGCGGTCACGGTGAGTTCCCCGGATTTGTCAGGATAGCTATAGTCAATCATCTTGCGGACCTTCTCGACAGGAAGCTCCTCAGTCAAGGCGATTGTTCCGCTCACGCTGGCCTTGTCCGGAGATGCAGGTGTGATGGTGATGTCATCCAGCGCCAGGACGGCCTCCTTGATCGCGACCAGGAAGTTGAATGTGAACCTTTTGAACTTGGAAGAGCCCACCTTATGGATCTTGTCCAGACGCAGTTTCCCGGTGTAGGCTTGCCCAGGTTTGAGCGCCCCGTTGTCGGGGATGAACTCAATGGTGCTTTGGGAAAGCCATCTGGCTGTACCTTGAATGGAAGGAGTGAAAGTCAGGATGCCTTCTTTAACGTCAGCTCCTGGAGTCACACCATCAATGTCCGAGGTCAACTCCACCCTGATGGTGGACTTGTCCGAGATAATGCCTCCTGTGTAGGCTTTAATAAAGGTGGCGAATTCCGTGCTTTGCCCCTTGCTTTTACCGAAGCGGCTGCACGAAGGCGCCGCGGCCGCGATCGCGACCAAAGTCAATACGGCCAGGATGGCCTTGGCTGATTTCTTCATAAGTCAGAGTGTTTATAACCTCAAATATATATAATTTTTTCAAGTAATTCAATTTCGGCTCATCTTTCAGCGTTCAACACCTCGGGTGACAATTTGTCAGTCACCTTCGGGTGGCACAGCCTTTGATTCTTTCCGCATGCCTCCGTGAATATTCCGGAGCTTTGAAAGTAATACGTCAATAAATCTTAATATCATGATCAAACCATTGGCAGACAGAGTCTTGATCGAGCCCAAGGAGGCCGAGACAAAGACAGCCTCGGGAATCTACA
>JAFROA010000329.1 GCA_017429885.1 Bacteroidales bacterium
CATACGAATTCCGGGGTATGGCTGTTCGAAAGTTTTGCCTTCACCACCTTTCCGTCGGGCGAAATCTCCGCCGCACTGACATTATAGGCCGTATCTGTGACCGCGCTGATGCGCCCGCGCTTGTCAATGCGGTAGAGGGCGGATTTCACACGGGAGTCACGCTGCGAGCTGAACCATATATTCCCCCTGGAATCGCGCTTCAGCAACTTCGTGCGCCAGTTGTGGCCCTCAGTCAGGCGCTTACATCCCTTGCCGCTGAACGGCAGAAAATATATCTGCTCCCATCCTGTCTCGAACGAGCGGACCATATAGAGGCCGTCGCGGCCGAAGTACATACCCTCGATCCAGTCGAGCCAGGTCTTATATGTCTCGTGATAGATGTGGGTCTTGGAACCGTTTTCTGGAGAGACAGCGTAAAGGTCAAGGGTATTCTGGATCCTGGGCTCCCTCTGGATGAAGAAAGCCTTGCTGTCGGCGCCCCAGAACGGGGTCCCAAAATACTGGTCGTCATCCTCGTTGAAGTCCGCCCATGCGGTCTTGCCATTCTCGAGATCCACTATACCTATGCGGACCTTGGGATTGGGATCCCCGCATTTGGGATACCTGGTCATCCTTACCGAGCCTCCTGTTGGAGACATGTTCTCCAGATCCACGGCACCTCCGGCATTCTGGCCGAAACCAAGCTGGAGGCCGGAACGGTCAGCGTCAACAGCGACAGCGGAATAAATCGGGAAGAACGGCACCTCGGTGTTGTCAAAACGGTAGAAACCGATTTTCTTAGAGTCCGGAGACCACCAGAAAGCCTTATACCTGGTGAATCTCCCGAGGATCTCCTCGTAATACACCCATGAGGAGTAGCCGTTCAAGATGACATCTGAGCCATCTGATGTTAGACGAGTCTCTTTCTTTGTGGCCATATCCACCACCCACAGGTCGTTATCCCGAGTGAAGGCCATCTTCGTGGAATCAGGAGAGTACGTGAGGTTCTCAGCCCCGTCGATTCTGATCGGAAGAGGTCCTCTGCCGGGCCTCGACATTGACGGAAGCGCTACGCCCTTTGTCCTCTTGCCCGTAGCTGCATCAACAACGAAATCGTCCTCAGAGACAGATCCTCCTATATTGTAATAGAAGGCCGCCTGATGGTCACCGACCCATCCTCCCATCATGGGAAGCCGGTTGAATTCCTGGGCGCTTGCAACTGTGGCGACGCAAAGGGATAAGGATAATAAGAGTTTCTTCATGACTATAACTTAACTATTGAAATATTCATCCTTGAAGTTCACGAGATAGACTTTCTCCACAGCCCTTGTCAGAGCGGTGTAAAGCCATTTTAGATCGTCGGTTGTGAGTTCATCCTGCCAAAAGGGATTATCCACGAAAACACAGCTCCACTGTCCTCCCTGGCTCTTGTGGCAAGTGATTGCGTTAGCGTATTTCAGCTGTAGAGCATTGAAATACGGATCTTCCCGGACCGCCTCGTAACGTTTTTTCTTTATGGTGAGATGGGAATAATCCTCATTGACTCCGTTATAAAGCATGTTCTGCTGC
>JAFROA010000030.1 GCA_017429885.1 Bacteroidales bacterium
ATACTGATGGAGGGAAAAAAGCCACCGCTTCTTTCATATGGATCAATGATGCCCCGCTGAAACAGTATCATATCCGTATGATGGTGGACAACGACATGGCCACATCATGGGTCAAACTCGGGTCCGGAGTGTATAAGGATTATGGGAAATGGCTGATACTCAACTATCCTACCCTCTTCATAAAGCATTATCTCTTACCTAATATAAAGCAGGTCTTTTTCACCACCGTGTTGGAGATGCACAACTTCGGCAGTGATATCCCGGCGGGAAAAGAGGAGATTGTGCAATGGTTTAATGTCCCTGAAGATAAGGCGTTCGAGGCGAGAGGCGAACTATATTCCAAAGTATTCAATCCCCTTTACCCTTGGATTGAGCTTATGACTTGGCTCATTTTTATAGCCTCCGCCGTTGTATTGCTGAAAGTCAAGAAAAATGGAGACCTTTCCAAAGAGACTAAACTGAGCCTCTGGATGTTGTTCCTGATAGGTTTGATTTATTATGGCACAGTCACATTCGCAAGCCCGATAGCGCTTCGCTATTGGATGCCAATGCATGCCGTGAAACTGGCTTTCGCTTGGATCGCGGTTACCGAAACTCTTCGTATCCGGGCATCCCGAGCCCAGCGATGAACTCCTTGAACTGCTTGTCATCTTTAGGACAGATGAGCAGGGCGTCGTCTGTGTCGATGACGAGGTAATTCGTCAAGCCTTTTATAGCGTAGATTTTCTTCTTATTCTCGGTCACGACGAGATTGTCTTCGTCTCCTTTGAAGAGGCTTTTCCCTGAGTTAGTGGCGTTTCCATCAATATCTTTGGACTGTACCGTCTTGAAAAGGGACTCCCAGCCGTCGATGTCTGACCAACCGAAACTCCCGGAATACAGCCATGCGATATCGGTCTTCTCCATGACTCCATAGTCGATGGATATCTTAGGGCACTCTGAATAAGCTTTTTCCAGGAACGTCTTCTCTCCGGGCCCGCCAAGGATATCTTCCCATCCTTTGAATACGGAAACCACATCAGGAAGGTGTTTTGTCATTTCCTTAAGGATGACTGACGCTTTCCAGGCGAAGATACCGGAATTCCAGAAGAACTCTCCGCTATTATAGAACACCTCCGCGAGATCCTTGTCGGGTTTCTCTGTGAAGGTCTTGACTTTCACCGGTTTGCCGGACTGCGCGCCGGCTTTTCCCCCAGTGACCTGGATGTAACCATATCCGGTGTCTGGGCCTGTTGGGGAAATGCCCATGGTCATCAATGCGTTGTTTTTAGTGGCGTATTCAATCACGTCATCCACCGCTTTCCGGAAGGCTGTCTCGTCGGAGATGATATGATCCGCCGGGGTGGTCAGGATAATCGCCTCCGGATCCCTTTTCAGGATTGTGAAAGTGGAATACGCGATACAGGGAGCGGTGTTGCGGCTATGGGGCTCAAGCAGGAGATTCTCCGCGGGGAGTTCCGGGATCTGCTCCTTGACCAAGTCTCCGAACCGGTCCAAAGTCACCACGATGATATTCTCAAGGGGAATGATTTTCGAAAACCTCTCGAAGGTCATTCTCAGAAAGGATGCCCCACCTCCGGCGATATCCAGAAATTGTTTTGGTCTGGACTCCCTGCTTATCGGCCAGAAATGGTTCGCCGTTCCTCCGGCCATTATCACGCAATATCTGTTGTCTGTCATAATCAAATTGTTCAAGCCTCCTCAAAAATACAGTGGGGTGAAAGCGTCAGGGAACCATTCCAACTTCTCCTCCCCACCGTCGAAGGTGATGGCGACGACATCGAAACTCACTTCCATTCCCCAGGACACCCCTGGATCTTTGGAACTGTGGAGATATCTAAGCGCCGCATTAGCTATCTTCCTCTGTTTGAGCAATGTGACGTTTTCCTCAGGAGCCACCGCCACTGGTGCCACACGGCTCTTTACCTCTACAAAATGCACGCCGTTACCTTGGGTTGAGATGATGTCTATCTCAAGATGTCCGGCCCGGTAATTCCTTGCCACGATCCGGTGTCCCATTCCCTCTAGGAAACGGCAAGCCAAATCCTCGCCTCTTCTCCCCAACAGCATCCTCGCTGTCGGTTTGCCCTCTTTTTTTAAGTTTTTCATATTTCAGTTTATTCAGATCCCTCGCTTCGCTCAGGATGACATTAGTCAAATTCCACGATCGTGACCCCTGTGCCGCCGAACTGGATATGCTCGTCATGGACGGAACTCACTCCCGGGATAGTCTTGAGATACTTTTGAAGCTCATCTCTCAAGGCTCCTGTCCCCTTTCCGTGGATGATCCTGACCGAGCCCACCCCGAGCATGATAGCGTCGTCGATGTAGTGGATGACGATGTCCAAGGCGTCGGACACCCTCTCACCCCTTACGTCAAGCTCGGGAGAGAATCTCATTCTGCGCTCCCTTAATCCCGAATTGTCAACAGTCGAGACGGGTTTTACGGATTCTTTCCTGGCGGCTTTATATTCATTGGAAGATATTCTCTCAACCTTGTCAACGGGCATTTTGCTGGTGATATTCCCGATAGCGACTGTCACCGCTTTGTTTGATACACGGGTGACCTCGCCCACCATCCCGTTGTCCTTGACCCTCACTTTCTCTCCGACTTTCAATGGGCCAGGCCTGAAGCGGTCTTTCTCATTAGGCTCCATCTCTCTCTTCACGCTTCCCTTCCTGGCCTCAGCCTTGCGTTTTCTCTCGGAAAGTTGCTTAAGTTTCTTATCAATGTAGTCGTCGTGGTCTTTCTTGTCGCTTTCCTTCTTTGTCTGCAAAGCTCCGAGGAAGTCCTGCAACTCTTTCCTCGCGTCTGAGGTTTTCTCCTTATCCGCTTGGGATTCCTTGATGGTCCGGATCGTGTTCTCGACAGTCTTGTTGGCACCAAGCACGATTTCCTCCGCCTCTTTTTTGGCTTGCTCGAGAATCTCCTTCTTGGTCTGTTTAATCCCCTCCAGCTCTTTCTGATAACGTTCGGTTATGCTGTCGAGGGTCCTGTCGGTATTCTTGATCTTCTGAAGTTTCTCGTCCAAAGCCCGCCTGTTGCGCACGATTTTCCGGAGGTTCCTCTCCATCCCCACAAACTCCTCTCCCGCGCGCCCCTCAGCGTCTTTGACTATGTTCTCAGGCAACCCCATCTTCCTGGCCAGCTCGAAAGCGAATGAACCTCCTGGCATCCCGATATCCAGCTTGAACAAGGGCTGTATCTTTGAGGCGTCGAATTGCATCGCTCCGTTCACGACGCCCGTGTCGGGGCCAGAGGCATAGAGCTTCAGGTTGGTGTAGTGGGTGGTTATGACTCCATAAACACCTCTTTTATCTAGTTCACTCAGAATTGCTTCCGCTATGGCTCCACCAGCAGTCGGCTCCGTCCCTGAACCGAACTCATCAATCAAGACCAAGGTCTTTGAGTCCGCCTCTCTCAGCATGGACTTCATGTCTTCCAGGAAGGAGCTGTAGGTGCTTAGGTCGTTCTCTATGCTCTGGTCGTCTCCGATGCTCACCATTATTCTCTCGAACACGGGCAGTTCTGAAGACTCTGATGTGGGGACGAGCATACCCCATTGGAACATGTACTGCAGGAGTCCGGCGGTCTTGAGGCACACGGATTTACCTCCAGCATTGGGGCCGGAGATAAGCAATATATGTTTGGCGGGAGTGAGTTTTATGGTGACGGGAACAATCTCCCTTTTCTCTCTGACCAGAGCTTTCTCGAGAAGTGGATGTCTGGCCTTTCTAAGGTTCATCTCCCCCTCCTCAGAGATAACCGGCATCCCGGCCTTGAAATCTAGCGCCACCTGGGCCTTGGCAATCAGGAAATCCATTTCGCCCATATATTCGGCGGAGTTTATGAGATCCGGGACATAAGGCCGTACAAAGTCGCTGAAGGCCGCGAGAATACGTTGTATTTCTTGCGTCTCCTCCGCTTTCAGGGTAAAAATCTCATTCTCAAGCTCTATTATCTCGGCTGGCTCTATGAAGGCGGTCTTGCCGGTAGCGGATGTGTCGTAGACGAATCCGGGAATCTTTTTCTTGCTGGCCCCGCTCACAGGGATGAGGAGTTTTCCGTCCCTGACAGAGAGACCGGCATCCTCGTCCACCAGACCGTCCATTTTAGCCTGTGCCAAGATGGCGTTAGCCCTCTTAGATATGGCTCCTTCCTTGGATTTAAGGGATTTGCGTATTTGAAGCAAATTGTCTGAGGCGGTGTCTTTGATGTCCCCGTATTTATCCAATATGACGTCAATCCTTCTTTGGACCTCCGGGAAACTCATCACCGGGGCGCTCATTCTTTTGAGGTTGGGATATATCCCATCCTTTATGGCCAAAAAGAAATTGGTCAGTTTCCTGACCGTCTCAACCATGGTACGGAGTTTCCCCAAAGAACCTGTGTCGATATTCCAGCCTTCTTGGCCTAAGGGCTTCAGGAAATAGAGGCAATCGATGTAACCGTTCGTAGGGAAATTCTCCTCGAACATCATGATCAGCCTCATCTCATCCGTCAGGGCGAGTCTGTGGTGAATCGTTTTCGGATCAGAGCAGAAAGTCTCTTCGTTCACTCTTCCGACCGCATATTCAGTGGAACACCGGTCAGAGACCATCGCCCTGATCTTGTCAAACCCCAGTTTGCTCTCAAGCCTCTTGTCTATGCCGTTCTCCTCCATCACCTATCCTTATCCTCTTTCTTGCCTAACTTGAGTTTGAGCTCGTTGATATTGCCTATCGGAGTGAGGATTCCACCCCTGACGAAAGACACGCCACCGGTTTCCTCCGACACGACAACCACGTCGGCATCTGTCTCCTCGGATATTCCGATGGCAGCCTTATGTCTCATTCCATAGCTTGGTGGAATATCGGTCCTTTGGGTTATGGGAAGTGTGCATCTGGCGGCGGTGATTCTGTCACCTTCTATGATCATTGCCCCGTCGTGTAGAGGGGAGTTCTTGAAGAAGATGTTCATTATCAACCTTCTGGAGACCTTTGCGTCAACAGCGTCACCAGTCTCGACAATGTGGCTGACAGAGTCTTTGTGGGGAAGAACGATTAAAGCTCCGGTTTTTGCCTCTGACATTGCCCTGCAAGCCTCCGCTATCTCGTTGACGGTTTCTCCGGCGAGGGTGTTCTCTTTGATTCCGAA
>JAFROA010000330.1 GCA_017429885.1 Bacteroidales bacterium
CAGAAAACGATGCTGGGATGGTTGTAAAGATTGGTCACCATCTCCTCCATCTGATGGCGGATATTATTGAAATAAGCCTGTTTAGCCCCGGCGCCGCAAACATTGACCCACGGTACCTCCGTCTGAACGACTATTCCCAAAGAATCGCAAAGCCTGTACTCAAGATCATTATGAGGATAATGGGCAAGACGGAGGAAATTAGCTCCGAGCTCTTTGATTATCTTGTAATCCCTGCGGATGTCAGCTTCTGTCACAGCGGAGGCTCTCCTGTCAGCATCCTGATGCATGGCGACCCCATGGAGCTGATACGGCTGGCCATTTAACAGGAATCCCCTGGCAGGATCCATTTCGTAAGAACGATAACCTATTTTGGCCTCAGCGATGTCAAGCACCCTGCGTCCTTTGAAGACCTCAATCCTACAGGTGTACAGATACGGATCATGCACACCATTCCAGAAACGGATTCCCGTGGCCTCGAAATCATGCTCAAAATCAGTCTCAGAATTCGGGGAGAGATGGATTTCCCTGTCCGCCTGGTAAGCGAGAGATCCGTCCACCTCCATCAAAAGAACCCTAACTATCACATCCGCGCTTTTTGTCCCGGAATTGACAAGACGGGTCCTCACCCTGGTCTCAACCCTACGTCTGGAGACTTCAGGTGTGGCGCAATGCATACGATACATTCCATATGCCTCAGGGGAAAGATGGACATCATCCATCTCCAACAGCCAGACCGGATTATGTAGCCCGCCATTCTTATTGAAATCAGAACTGACGGGGGCCATGCTGAGATCTTCCTTGTTGTCGCAAATGACCTCAATAGTGTTGGAGCCTTTCTTCAGAGCCTCGGAAATATTCACAACGAAAGGAGTGTATCCTCCCTTATGGGAAGCGAGACGCACTCCGTTCACATTAACCGTGGCAGATTGAGCGGCGCCCTCGAACAATATGTAATGAGGGTGTTTGATCTCACCAGGTCTGAAGTTGAGACGATAGGTGGCCTCTCCCCTGTAGTAACTGGCGGAGTGGCCATCCAACGCATTATATGAGTGAGGGACAGAGACAGAACTCCACGACGAGCCGTCCTTGCTGAATTCCCAGTTCTTGAGTTGTTCCTGATGTGTTCCTCTAATCTGGGCGTCAAGCCCCTGGGCCACCAGCAGAGAAATAGCGGCCAATAACGTCGTGAGCTGTTTGTATCTCATTACTTCTTCTTATAGACTTTCATGTTTCCGACTTCGAGTCCCCAGCAACCATTCTGCACGATGGGCACCGGAACTCCATCAAGGTTATTCTCATAGGCAGGCTTCTTGATGAACGTGTGGGAGTGGCCACCCACAACGATATCTATCCCGCGAGTGTTCTTCACAAGCCTGAAATCGGTGTAAGGCTCATCCTCGTATCCAATATGGGTAAGGGCGATGACCAAATCACATTTTTCTTCCTCCCTGAGATATACAGCCCATTTGTTGACCACCTCGGCGTTATCGAAGGCGGGGATCTTGCTGGAAGTCTCTTTAGAGACCAATGTGGAGATATCAGGCATCAAGCCGATTATTCCTATTCTCATCCCAGCCTTCTTGATGACTGTGCAAGGCTTGACATATTTTCCCATCTCCAACGCGGAGAAGTCATAGTTGGCGCAAACGACAGGGCAATTAAGGTTAGCCAGTCGCCTGGCGAGCTCATCAACACCATTATCGAACTCATGGTTGCCCAAAGTGACGCAATCGTACTTCAGGGCATTTATCAAGTCGATCTCGAGGTCACCTTTGAGAACTGTGAAATAGGAGGTTCCTTGGCTGTAATCTCCCGCGTGAAGCAGGAGGACATTCTTTTTCCCGTCAGCCTTGATGACACTGTCACGGTAGGCGGCACGCTCTATGACTCCTCCGTGGCCGACATTATCACCAGAACGCTCGGGCTCAACATGGCTATGGGTATCATTGAAGTGCACTATTGTCAGACGCTTCTGGGCATTGGCACCTGTCGTGAAAACCACGGCAATCGCAACAGCCAGAGCCATTAATCGAATACTCCGTCTCATTTCTTGTCCCCCTCCTTGAGGATAGTGATCCATTTCTGATTCTCGAACTCAATCGGCTTGCCGGCAGCTGTCAGGTTCTTGACATAGGCAAGAATCGTATCATACACCCAACCCTTGCTCTCAATAACTTCCAACGCGTTTTTGGCGATGCTGTAACCATCTCCTCCATCCAAGAGGAAGTTGAGTGTTGCCACTCCATAGACCTTATCGTCATCAATCGGCGCGCCATCCACAAGGGCGGAGATGATCTTTCCATTCTGGGCGACCACCTTGACTCCGCTGACTATCTGGAAAGTGGAGGCTGCCATCTGGTCGAGTATCACTTTGACATCCTTCCCTTTAAGAGCGACATAGCAGAGATTGTTCTTGAATGGGAACATCGACATGATGTCATCGTAAAGGACCTCTCCTTGAGGCATCTCGATACGGACACCGCCACGGTTGAGTATCGCGAGATCGACTTTCTTGCCTACACTGTCAGCGGTGGATTTCATAACCACGTCGGCGAACCAGTCATAAAGGGGGCACTCGGGATATGTCCTATCCATGAAAGCGGTGGAATAACCTATCACCTCCTTCACTTGGGCCATCGCAGGCTGGGCATTGATCATAAGCCTCGCGACTTCAGGTGTGGATCCCTTGCGGTACTTCTTTCCGTTGGGAGCATAATAGACTTTCCCTTTGACAGAGCCCATCGCTTCCTCTACGTTTGAGGCATTAGAGGCGACAACCCCTGTCCGGTGACCGTCAACCTGCTCTTTAGACCAGGAGATATCCACCGTCTGGGCGGAGATCCCCTCGCAGAAAGCCAGGAGCGCGGTAAACAGAACTAATTTTTTCATAAGCATTTAATTATTTTTGTTTTAACCAGTTCCAAAGATCTTTGAAAGAAGACTTCTTACCGAACATAAGGATACCGACCTTGTAAATCTTAGCCGAGAGCCATGCGCAGGCGATGAATGTGAGGAACAGCAATGCGATCGAGACGATCAGCTGCCACATAGGCACACCGTAAGGGATCCTGGCCAGCATCACAATTGGAGAAGTGAACGGGATCATCGAGGCCCAGACCACAACAGGGCTGTCGGGGTTCTGGAAAGCCATGAGGATGATCAGATATGCTATCATCAAAGGAATCGTGATCGGCATCTGGAGCTGCTGGGTGTCCTCAACGCTCTCGACAGCCGAGCCTATGGCGGCGTAGAGGGAGGCGTACAGCAGGTAGCCGAGGATGAAGAAGATAAGGAATGATATGATCAACTTCGTCCAAGGAATATTCGACAAAGTGGCCATGACAGTCTGCAAACCGCCAGGCTGGTTATCGATGACGTCAGTGGTGCCAGTCGTGTCAGTCGCGGCGACAACTCCACCGATGGCTTCCATCTGTTCAGG
>JAFROA010000331.1 GCA_017429885.1 Bacteroidales bacterium
CCAGGTATGTCACGTTAATTATTGCATTGAATACGCTTATAGGCTGGACGGACGGTAATCAGATCTATGTCTGGATAAATCAAAACAAAGACAGGTGGGTCACATTATCGTATGTAGGCCGTCTTAAGGACAAGGATTACCAACAACCATTCAAAGACGAGAACCTCTGCTTGCTACTTTCTGATACACAGAAGGCGAACATTGAGGTTAAGCACTATGGATGCCTATTTCAAACCTCCGTGGATTGTCCTCCAACTAATCCCATTATTCGCAAAAGTGAACTTCCCGATTGTGAAAAGGACGCTTCATCGGTAACGATTGCATATAAGATTGGTTCAGATAATCGTAAGATTAGCGAGGAGATAGTAAAAGCCATCTCCAGCTTTTTTTGCAATAGATTCCCAGGATTAACGGTTTGTTTCTGCGGATAACCCTTTTTGATGTGATTAAGGGAGGGGTACCCGGCCCATCTGTCGTAATCGGCAAGTTTGTTCTTTAGCCAGGTATTCCGGCGGATTAAGGTCATATCCGGGTCATTTGTGAGGCGGTGGGGGACTGGGGGAGCATATTCTGATAAATATTCCTAATTTTGTGAAGAATGACCTTTTTATGATCGTTTCGGGTAAGTTTTTACGGTTTTGGTGGCGGCTGGCTATCTTGTTCGCTATAGCGTCGCTTTATGGCGGGGTTGTGGCCTGTACTCGTGACTTGCCTGATCCCTGGCCTTCCCAGCCGCAGCAGCCTTCCCAGCCCCAGACCCCGTCGGAGCCCCAGCAGCCGGTCCAAACCGACCCTCAGCCTCAAACCCCGTCGGAGCCTCAGCAACCTGAAGGCCGGGTGGATATTCCCGATTCGACCTTCCGGGCGTGGATCCTCTGGAACTATGATTCGAATAAAGACGGGATTATGGATCAGGACGAGGCCGCCTCGGTCACGAAAATTGAATTTTCGACGGAGAATGTCACCACCCTGGATGGCATTCAATATTTCCCCAACCTCACCTATCTCCATGCCCAGGGAATCAGGGATTGGGATAACGGCAAGAACTTGGGGAAACTCACTGAACTGGATCTCTCCGGCAACCCTAAACTACAGCATATTCATCTCATTTACAATAATATCAAGACCCTTAAGCTGGCTGAATGCCACGACCTGGATTATCTGGATCTTGACTATAATGAGATTACTGAACTGGATATCAAGGGGTTTCATCGCATGACCCTTCTTCAGGTCTCTTACAACAAGCTTAAGACTATTGATGTCAGTGGCCTCGATGAACTGACGGAGTTCCATTGCGACTCCAATCCGATCGAAACGATAACCCTGGCCAATGCCAAACTGGAGAGTTTCCGCTGCGCCGGGACTTTGGTCAGGGAATTGGACTTCACCAGGTGCCCGAAAATCAATAATGTGGATTGTTTGAACTGTAAGAACCTTACAACCATAAAGTTAGCCAAGGGGCAAGTGGTCGGGAATATCAGAAAAGAAGAAACCGTCAAGATAGTATATGGCAATGAATAATAATACTCCGGAGATAGAATTCCTTCTTGGGAAGGTGGCCCAGGCATTTGGTGGCGCGGTGGCCACATCTAAGGACTTCGAGTCCCTTTCCGCCAAGATTGAGGAGCGGACAGGCCAGATTGTCTCGACCTCGACTCTTAAAAGGCTTTACGGGTATATGTCCCTGAAACCGAAACCCCGGATGGCGACACTTGACATTCTGTCGAAGTTTGTCGGCAGGTCCGGGTTCAGGGATCTGTGTCTCGAGCTTCAGGAATCTTCGGATTTCCTGACAGTTGAAACTGTCTCAAGCGCTTCGTTAAAGCCTGGTCAGGAACTGGTTATCAGTTGGTTGCCGGATCGGGAAGTCCGGTTGCGGCACGACTCGGGGCAGGATTTCACAGTCGTTGATTGTGGAACATCGAAACTCCGGGACGGTGACAAGTTCTCCGTCATAGAATTCGTCAAAGGACATCCTCTGTACATCTCCGGGATAAAGCGCGGTGGAGAGACCCTTCCTGAATATGTTGCCGGGCGCACGGCGGGAATAACGGATATAAAAGTCTATTGAGTACCTGCGTCGTCAATCATCTCCGTGGCTTGCCGGAACAGCTCGTCGATAGCATCAGCGTCGATGGTAGCCGTCGTGTCGGGCGTTTCGACTCTTTCGTTTACCGGTTGGTTAACATCCGGTCGGTGAGCGGAGCCGAACCACCGGCCCAGAAAAACGACAATACCAATGGCTGCGACGCAGACAAGAATCAAAGGCCAAACTCTCCGCTTCCGCTCAAGTGCCGACCTGACCTCGGCGACATCCTGAAACCTCTCGTCGGGATTCTCTTTCAGGCAACGATTGATGATCCATCTCTCATTAGGAAGCAGCTGGGAGATCACCTTGCCAAGCGACCAGATGTCTGTCCGGTTGTCCACGGCTTTTCCGGCCATGAGTTCCGGAGCGGCATAGCTTTCTGTCCCTGCCGGCCCCTTGAGGATCGACCAGGAATCTGCGTCAGAAAGGCCGAAGTCAATGAGTTTCACGTAGTTCCCGTTATGGGTGATGAGAATATTGGAGGGTTTGAGATCCCGGTGGACAATCTGTTTGGAGTGAAGGTAGGAAAGCGCGTCACAGAGCTGGAACGCAATTTTTCTCAGGATGGTTTTGCCAGGATGACCCTTGGAGAGAAACTCCGCCAAAGTTACTCCATCCACCCATTCCATCTCGATGCAGTTTCCAAGTCCCGGAATATTCCGGAAGTCATATACTTCACGGATCGCTGTGTGGGAGAGGCTGTAGCCGATCTCATATTCCTTCCTGAGGAGGGATTCGTAACGAGCCTGTCCCCTGAAGGAAGGCTTCAGGGCTTTGAGAACCCTGAACCGTCCGTCCTTGTCGATGAGCCAGGTTTCGGACCAGCCGGCCTCGGAACTGTGTATGAGGCGCGGCCTTTCGGCTCCGTTCAGGGGCCGCTCGTCGGTGAGCGGAGCCGAACCACCGGCCAGGCCCAGGGTGGATTCACGGGTTGGCTTGTTGAAGAATGTGGAGTCTTCTGGCATGAGCCCAAAGTTAGTGATTTTTCATGAATAGTTTCAGACACTTATTCATAGCGTTTTTGTGCTTGCTGGCGGCTTCGGGCGTTGCCCAGGCGCAAAACGACTGGGATTCCGTGCTTGACCGCTATGAGAAAATCGCTCTCCAGTGCATGTCGCTGCGGGATAAAGCCGCTGCGGGGGAAAGAGTGTCCCAGAAGTCTGTCACGGAACTTTTCGGGGAGTTGAGCCGGCTAAGAAACAGCCTGCAGCAGGCGTCGGGGAAGATGACGGCGAAGCAGCGGGAGCGTTTCCGGAGGGTCAGGGAGTCGTATGATGGGAAGATGGACGGTCAGGACGGTCATAGCGAAAAAGGTAGGCCGGCCACGACGGGGATTCTTCGCTCCGCTCAGAATGACATTTCAACAACATTTTCCTTGGGCTCCGCTCAGAATGACACTTCTGTCTTCCTGAACGAAGCCGCAGGCGAAGTGAAGGATCTGAAAAGAGTTCCAGGGGCAAGCCAGGGTAGTACAAGACCTTCGTTTGAGCCGTTGCCCAGTGTGGAGGGATGGCCGGTCAGGCCGGCCATGACGGTAAAAGTCCAGCCGGCCCCGACGGAGATTCTTCGCTCCGCTCAGAATGACATTTCAACA
>JAFROA010000332.1 GCA_017429885.1 Bacteroidales bacterium
AGGTTGGAACGCCGGGACACGTACTCATCAATCGTACGCTCGTCGATTTCAACCTTTCCGTCATTTTGTGACGCATGAATGAACCCGACCCGGCCATTCTCAACATAAGCGATAGCCACATGCGCCACATCCAATCCCTCGACAGTAGAGACGAAACAGATTATGTCCCCGGATTTAATTCCCTGGCCAGCGGATGATATCCTTGCCTTCGGAATCTGAGTCATAGGGACCTTATTCAATTCCACTTCTGTCTCCTCAATGGTTTTCAGATCCAACGCCGCGCGAGGAATGCTATTGGCATCCTCCAGCTGCTTATAACTCTTGGGGTGTCTGGACATGAAGGATATTGGATGATCATAAACCTCACCACCCAACTCAATGGTCAAATCCTTCAGGCTCCCGTCTTGCCTCCTTATCCATTCGGTGGTGTAATGAATCCGGTCTGAATATGAATAAGGCGGTTCTTTCCGGTAACGGGTTCTGGCGACGTTGGAAGCGAACTCATGAAAAGAAGGATTCCCCTCAACAGTCTCTATAACGGTCCTTGCCAGATTCAGGCAAGTCTCTACGAATATGATACAGTCTGTCTTGGTGAGATATATCCTCAACTTCTCTGTTATCGGATCTTCATCCAGAGTTCCCGCAACATATGGAGTACCGATGAGTTTCTTGGCGGCAACCACCATCAAATCAGATGTTTCCATAGGATTCCCTGCGTCAAGAGAGGCTTTATACTCCTCATAAAGATCGGCAAGTAACCTTTCCGCCAAGGCTTTATCTTTGGCCGTCGTGATATAATCCTGGGCGCCACAAAGCCTTGGGAACAATATGGTGGCGAATAGCGCCATGAAAAGAGCGATCGTCCGTTTCATGGCGCCAATATAAGCATTTTCCCCAAAATATGTCACTCAGTTCCGTTACCGGAGCCATCTGTGACATTCCTCTCCGTCGCCTCTATCGCGCAACCAAAGGCATATGCGTTATCGTCACCACGGTTATAATTGAACTTGCCGGAGAATCCTCCTACCATTATCGCCCCATCTACAAAGTCGGCCACGGTCATTTTGAAACCATCATACACATCCGTGAGATTCAACGAGTCATACAGTTTGAAAGCGACGGTGCTGTTTACATTTGACCCATTGTACTTCCCACTCACAGAGAAAGATGTGGAAGGGGATTTGTATCTGGTCCCGAGTTTGGTGGCGTTGAACGAGTAGCGTTGCCCGTTCTTGCTCCATTCCCCCACAGGGGCGTACACGGTGGTCTCCTTCAGAGTATTGAGAGCTTCTTTACTGAACGAGAGTTTCAGAGTAGTGTGACCTGAGTCCCACACGAAAGATCCTGTCACATCCTGTGGCATAGCGAAATATGGAGGGTCCATAATCTCCCTGTCTGAATCGGTTATATTCAGTCCATAATCAGGTATCACTGAACCAGCTCCGGAATACACGGTTCCGCCGGAATACTGCAGCAGCAAATCATAGACCCCAACTTTGGAAGGAGACGCCCCATCGCCATAGCTGACACGGAACCAACTCTCCGTTCCGTTTTTCACACGACCGCTGGAGACTCTCGCCCTATGCATGGTATATTCATACCCCCTCTCCCCGCACAAGTGATTAAGGTTAGAGAACCAATCTGCCACAGCATCTCCCTCTAGAGAGGATATGTCCCCTCCTGCAGCCTGACTGGATGTCACCCTCGAGAGAAGGATATCCACTCCCTTGTTACGGTAATAGGAGAATACGGAACTATTCACCCTTGGCCAGAATCCTAGATTGCTTTGGGAATACGACATGTTGACCGGAGAGGAAAGCCTGTCCAAAGAGTTTATGAACGGAACGGTCTCTGTCACTCCCTCAACAGTCCTATAAACAAAGAAATCAGCGTGAGTGTCATAATTACGTAAAGCCCCTGACTTGGTGACAACATTGAGCCCCACCTGGTATGGCACCTTGCATGTGGCTGCTATCTTGGACTCATCTGTGATTGTTGTGGTCCCGTAACTGAAAGACACGGGTTTCACTCCGGAGTTGAGATTGTCCGGATCATCTTTGGCGCTCGGAAGGCCATCCGCCCACTGTGGAAGCTCATCCCGGGTAAGATACACATAACCCTGAGAGTCGGAGGTCTTGGTATAAGTCTTTGTCCCAGACATATCGGTGAATGTAACCTCACAGTTCGGGATTATAACAGGGCCAGGACCGGTCACAATGAACGCGGCGCCACCGGATAGCGGGTTGACATACTCGTATTCTGTTTTGCCCCCCGAAGTCTTGCTTAAAGCTATGACTGAAGCCACATTGTACATTTTGGAGTCTACCCTGTCCAGATATGCGGTGTCAGCAAGAGCGAGACTGTTTCCGGAGCCCTGTCCATCAACACCGTCTTTGCCTTTGAGATATCTCCAAAAATCAGCGAGTTCCACCGCCGAATCTGGCCATAAAGGATATTCCTGCGGATCGAAGATCCCGTTTTCTGGATTAGCGAGTCCCGATTCTGACAATACATCACGCTTCCAAAGCTCGTAAGCGGAGAGGCCATCCACACCGTCGGCACCTGTCAAATAATAATAGAAATCAGCCTCTGTGTTTTTTGTCTTGTCCCATTTCTCTCCAGGATTCTTGGGGTCATCAACATTTCCACTCGATATGTATTCTTTCCAGAGCTCATAGGCAGATAATCCATCTTCTCCATCCTCCCCACCGAGATACAGGAAGAAATCCTCTAGGTCAACGGCATCCTTAGGCCAGGTTGGATGCTCAGCGGGATCATAAACCCCATTCCCAGGATTCTCTAAGCCGGCATCTGAGAGCACTTCTTTCTTCCAGAGCTCATATGCGGACAACCCATTTTCTCCGGATGGTCCTGTCGCCGGCACGCCAGTGTCGATGTCTCCCACATGCCAATTGCCGTCATCGCCGACATAGGGAGTCTCTCCACTGATTCCTCCGTCTCCCTTATCACCTTTATCTCCTTTCTCGCCTTTAAGGTATAAGAAAAAGAAGCACATCGTGGTGTCGGATGAGGACCACTTCGGATCACCTTCTCCTTTAATATAATCGACCCAAATCCGGTAAGCGGACAAACCATCAGCGCCGGCGGGACCAGTGGCGGGGATACCTGTGTCCTCATCACCGATGAACCAGTTGCCATTGTCACCTATATACGGGATAAGGCCATCATCGCCTTTGGGACCCGTCAAATATTTGAAGAAATCTTTCTCCGAATTATTCCCTGGCTCCCATTTTCCATCCCCTTGAGGATTATCAGCATCTCCTGAAGCAATGTATTCCTTCCACATCTCGTAAGCTGACTCACCTTTGTCTCCACGGTCACCTTTCTCACCTTTCAGATAGATGAAATAATCCGTGACTGCCGTCCTGGTCTTGTCCCAACCCGGGATCGTGCCCTCAACTACAGCCTTTGACCAAACCTCATAGGAAGTGAGTCCGTCACGGCCTGCTATTCCCTGTATACCCTGCTCACCTTGAGGGCCCTTGGGAAGGGTCACCTCAAGTCTTGTGCAGGAAAATAACGCGGCTCCCATGAGCGCGGCGGCTAAAATACTGATACTGTTTCTCATTAGTTTATGTTTTTAATTGTTGTGTTTCAAGTAATTCCAAAGAGGGTCCCATGTCACTTGCTCAATTACCACCTTTCGGTCTCCCCGACGGGTATTCTCATCCGCTCCGGCAGGAACCAGGGCCATCCTTTTCCCAAAGCCCTTGTGAGATAGCATCGAGGATGGGACTCCCCTCTTGACCAATGCCTCATAAACCGCCTTCGCCCTTGCCTCGGAAAGCCTCTCGTTATAGGAGACACTCCCTTTGGCATCAGTGTGTCCACATATCATGAACTTCCTGTCCGTGAATTTCTTAAGGACATCAGCGACCTCGTCTAATACAGTCTCGCTCTCCTTGGTGATGTCTGCCTTATCAAAATCAAATGTGACATTATCCATCAGTTCCGCAAGGGTCTTCTCAAAAGGAACCTCCTTATACACTTCCTTGATGGTCTCCACGGGTACCTCTTTGACAACCTCCTTCTCCACAATCTTCTCTACAATCCTTTCGATGGGCTGGATATCTTGAGGCTTCTTGCTCCTGCCGCCGAGTCGGAACACTAACCCCGCGGTCCCCATGGCGAAATTGGCTCCTTTGGAACCTAATGAACGCATATAATCTCCACCTATCCTGACGCCAACCTTATCTCCGAGCCACCCCACCAAGCCAATCCCTGCAGTGAGAGGGATATATGACTCCGTGTCAAAGGTCATACCCTTGTTCCAAGCATCCTCAGCCTTCCATATCGCCTCTTTTGAGACATCGCCGTCAAAGCGACCGAAATAGAAAGTGGGAAAGTTCTTACGATAATAGCTTACCCCAAAACGCAGGTATGGTTGAACCCATTCGCTCTTGACTAATGGACGGAACTGGATCCCAGGACCGGCCAGGATGGACAAACCATTCTTCAGTTTCCCGGAGTCATAGTATCTCGCGATACCAAGGGTGCCTTGGACATCCGCATAAAGCCATTTCTTGATCTCGTAAGCGGAATACAAGCTCGTTCCACCGTAAAGTTGCTTTTCCTCCAGAGTGAACACATAGTCTCCCCCTGGAGTCTGGTGAAAATCCGTCACCATTGTCCTGGTGTGATTGATAGCGGAT
>JAFROA010000333.1 GCA_017429885.1 Bacteroidales bacterium
CTCACGGATCATCAGATTGGCGCTAAGGGCCGTGTAGGTCGTGATACGCAACTTCGGACCGAAATGACCAAGCAGAATGGCGACAATCAGTGGACCTCCAGCGAGACCCAACTTAAGAGGTTGCGGCATCCAAGGGAAACGGATCGGAATCATTCCCACGAGCACACCTAAAGCTATTCCGAAGAATATCGGGACGAGATTCGGCTTCTGAAGCGTCTCAGGAGCATTTCCGACAAGCTTTGCCAGCTGGTCTATGGAATCCTCCATTCCCACGACTTGAATGCTGTCTCCGACCTGGAGAATGATGTCGGGATCGGCCTGGAGCTGAACTCCGGAACGCAGTATCCTGGTCACTGTAACGCCATATTTCTGTCGGATGTCCAACTTCCTGAGGCTTGACCCGGTGATGGCGGATTTGGTGATGGACAGGCGTTTGTTTATCAATTTCGAATCAGGGGTGATCCACTCATTCATGTCCACCACGCACTCTTCCCCGAAGATGATAGGAACCTTCCCTTTATGATGCACATCAGTTACTATCAGCAACTTGTCACCTTCTTCAAGAGGGAGATCCATATCTGGGACAGACACTTTGCCATCCCTCATCATCCGGCTTATCACAAGATGCTCACTATTCACGGTGCCGATGATCTCATGAAGTGACTTGCCGAAGACAGCGGGATTCTCCACCCTGCATGCCAGACGAAAAGCTTTGGAATCAGTTTCCTCACCCCGCTCTGACTTTTCTTTCTCCCTCTCTAGATCCACCTTAAAAATGGACTTGCTTAATATCACAACCGCTATAGCTCCAAGAACACCGAGCGGGTAAGCGACGGCATAGGCTGACGCTATACCGGCGGAAGCCGCTGCCGCACTCTCCGGGGACCCTCCAGTGGCGATCGTGGCGTCAACAAGCGTCTGTTGAGCCGCTCCAAGGCCGGGAGTGTTGGTCACGGCGGCGGACATGATACCAGTCATGATACCCAGATCCTCACCCGTGATAAGATGAATAATAAAAGTGGTGACAACCGCCAAAAGGACAAGCCCGATAGCGAGCAGATTCATTGGTAGGCCATCCTTCTTGAAAGACCGGAAAAAACCAGGGCCTACCTGGAGTCCAATCGCGAAGACGAATAGGATAAGCCCGAAATCCTTGATGAAAGACAGCATCGTGGGATTGATACGCAGACCAAGATGGCCTAGCAGGATGCCCATGAAAAGGATCCACGTCGTTCCCAAGGATATTCCTTTAAACTTGAAACGCCCTAGATACAAGCCTGAGGCAATCACAAGAGCCAAAACTAATATGGCACCAGCCGTGCCTCCCTGCGTTAACAACTTAATCATACCGGGCGCGAAGTTACTCAAAAATGGGTGATATTAGCACATTGATATGGAGGGATTTGTTGGTTATCCGGCGATTTATCATTATTTTTACGGAAATCAAATAACCATCATGAGACAATCAACAATAATTCTCGCTGCCGCAATAGCTTTATTATTCAGCGGCGTGGCATCAGCGCAGCAAAAAGCGGATCCGAAGGGAGGCATATCCCCTGAGATGCTTAAGGAAATCCGCACAGGATATGAGGGGACAGCCTCAGACAAGGCCATCAAAAACGCCCTCAACTCAACCGGGATAAGCATTCTGGCCGCCAATTCGGAGAACATAGCCATGATCGACACCCATTTTTCCGACATGGTCAAGACAAAGGGAATCACCGACCAGAAATCATCCGGACGATGCTGGCTATTCTCTGGTCTCAATGTTTTGAGGGCCAGGATGATTGACAAATACGACCTCGGTGCCTTCACTTTCTCCCAGAATTACTGTTTCTTCTACGATCAGCTTGAGAAAGCGAACTTGTTCCTCCAGGGTGTCATTGACACAAAGGACAAGGGCTTCGATGACCGTGAGGTTGACTGGCTATTCAGCAACCCTATCGGAGATGGAGGTCAGTTCACTGGTGTCGCCAACCTTATCATGAAATACGGCGTGGTTCCTTCCGATGTCATGCCCGAGACCTTTAACGCCAACAGCACGGGCCAGATGCGCACACAGATAGCGACCAAGCTCCGCGAGGATGGTCTTAAGCTCAGGGATGCCAAAGCAAAGGACTGCCAGGCCCTCAAGACCCAGATGCTCAAGGAGATATACCGCATGCTCGTCCTTTGCCTCGGAGAGCCTCCGCAGGAGTTCGAGTACACCATGCGCGACTCAAAGGACAATGTCATCAGCACGAAGAAATACACTCCCCTGTCTTTCTATAACGAATGGGTGGGAGTCGACCTCAACAACAGCTATGTCATGCTCATGAATGACCCTTCCAGGGAATATGGCAAAGTATATGAGATAGCTTATGACCGCCATGTCTACGACGGGCAGAACTGGGTTTACCTCAATGTCCCTATCGAGACCATAAAAGATATCGCCATCGCCTCGATCAAGGACAATACAGCGATGTACTTCTCCTGCGACGTGGGCAAGTTCAGCGACAGGAAGAAAGGAACCCTCGACCTTGCCAACTTCGACTATGGCTCACTTTTCGGAACATCTTTCCCCATGGATAAGAAGCAGAGGATCATGACTCACGCCAGTGGTTCCTCACACGCCATGACCCTTATCGCTGTCGACATCAAGAACGGGAAGCCCGTCAAGTGGATGGTTGAGAACAGCTGGGGCGCCGCCAGCGGCTACAAAGGCAACCTGATCATGACCGACGAGTGGTTCAATGAATACATGTTCCGTCTTGTGGTCGAGAAGAAATATGTCCCCGAGAGCCTGAAGGCCCAGCTCGCCCAGAAGCCTATCCTACTCCCCGCGTGGGATCCCATGTTCATGCCTGAAGAATAGAACCCCAACATCCCCGATGCCTCGTAAAATATTCTTCATCGACGGACACGCTCTCGTGTTCAAGATGTATTACGCCTTCCTCCGGAGGCCCATGGTCAACTCCAAAGGAGCGGACATGTCCATCCTTTACGGGTTCACGAAATATGTCCTGGAGCTTATTGAACGAGAGCAGCCAGACTACCTGGCTGTCGCTTTCGACCCTCCGGGAGGAACTTTCAGAAACAAGATGTTCCCGGAGTACAAGGCCAACCGGACAGAGACCCCGCAACTTGTGATCGACGCTCTTGAGCCCCTTCAAGGGCTCTGCAAGGCCATGAATATACCCACATTGATGATAATGGGGTACGAGGCTGATGATGTGATCGGGTCAATGGCCAAAAGATGCGCCCGGGAAGGCCTTGACGTCTACATGGTCACCCCGGACAAGGATTACGGCCAGCTTATCGATGAGCATATATGGCAGTACAAGCCAGGTAAGGCGGGAGGTGACAACGAGATTCTCGGAGTGAAGGAGATTATTGAGAAATACGGGATACAATCCCCTTCCCAAGTCATTGACATGCTCACGATATGCGGAGACACCGCTGATAACGTGCCCGGCGTCAAGGGCGTGGGTGAGGTAGGCGCTGGCAAGCTTGTCGCTAAATACGGCTCCGTCCAAGGTATCTACGATCATATCGGTGAGTTGTCCCCACGGCAGCAAGCCATGTTCGAGGAGGCCAAAGGACACATCGGCCTCAGCCACGATCTTGTCACCATCAAGACAGACATCGACGTCCCGGTAGCCACTGAGGACATGAAGGTTGACAAAGCCTATGGTCCCGCTTTAGCTGATCTTTTCGAGAAGTATGAGTTCAACTCACTACAGAGGTTTTTAGGCCATGTCGCAGCTCCCGAGATTGAGGAGAAACAGCTGGAAATCAACAAGGTGACTCCTTCCAAGGTTATCACCGCCGCAAAGAGGGCCGGCGTCTGCTCAGTAATCGCTGAAAGGACCCGTGTGA
>JAFROA010000334.1 GCA_017429885.1 Bacteroidales bacterium
AGAGAATTCTGGATCATTGAAAACCTTGGCCGCAACCGCCTGTGCCTCGGCTATTTCCACATTGTATTTTTCTGCGATGTAGGCGGCATTCGAGCGTTCCACTTCAGACAGGAAAGACTCAAGTGTTTGCGCCATCCCAGTCACACATAGCAACGAGGATAACAGGAGGCTAAAATACTTCTTCATTATTCTTCACGGTTTTTTCACCCCTTCGTTTCTCCATGCGATAGTAGAGGGTAGGAAGCACGAATAAGGTTATTATAGTCGAAAACAACAATCCGTAGACAATCACTGTAGCCAAGGGCCTCTGCACGTCAGAACCCACGCCCGTGGCAAGTGATGCGGGGAGCAGTCCGAGGATTGCCACAGTTGCGGTCATCAAGACCGGTCTAAGACGGTGGGAAGCGCCCTCCGTCACAGCCTCTTTAAGAGGTATACCCTTGACCCTAAGCCCGTTAATATGGGAAATCATGATGACTCCGTTTTGAATTGTCAACCCGAACAGCGCTATGAAGCCGACAGCGGAAGACACATTGAAAGTCATTCCCCTGACATTGAGAGCCAGCAGTCCTCCGAACAAGGCGAGTGGAAGCAACGAGATCAGCAGCACTGCTTGCCTGAAGTTACCGAAGGCTCCGAATAGAAGCAGGAACATCAATGCCAGCACGAAAGGAATGACAACCCCAAGCCGGGAATATGCCCTCTTCTGGTTTTCGAACTGGCCGTCCCATTTCAGTGAAAATGCGGTGTGGTCGTAATTGACCTCATGCGCTATCTTGGAGTTGGCCTCATTGAGGAAAGTGGTCAGGTCTTTTCCTCTCAGATTGACCCGTATCGTCAGATGCCTCCTTCCCATCTCCCGGCTGATCGAGCTGGCGCCTAGTACCGTCGAGATGTCCGTCACTGCGGAGAGCGGGATCCTGTCACCAGAAGCGGTGACGAGAGGAAGATCAGCTATTTTCTCCGGTGTATTTCTGCTGTCTTCCTTGAAACGGCAGGTAACGTCATAGACCTTGCTGCCGATGAACACCTGCGAGACGGCCTTTCCGCCAACCGCGGTCTCAATGAGGTCGGCCACGTCGGCGACATTGACCCCATAATACGCCACCTTGTCACGGTCCACCGATATCTTCAGCTGGGGCAAGGGAGGCTCCTGGTCGATCAGCACGTCCTCGGCACCCTTGATATCCTTGATCACCCGCTCCACGTCCTCGGCGATCCTGCGGGCCTCCGTGAGATCGTCGCCATAGACTTTCATCGCGAGGTCGCTGTGAGAGCCGGCGATCTGGTCCATGACCATGTCTATGATGGGCTGGGAGAAACCAACCTTGTAGCCTGGCATCTGGGCTATCCTCTCGGACATCTCCTCAATTAGGTCCTCCTTACTCTTACCCAACTTCCATTGGGAATATGGCTTCAGGCCCACGCACACTTCGATATGAGAGGAAGTGAAGGCTTCCGCCCCCTCGTCGTCGCGTCCCACCTGGGTGGCGACATAGGAGACTTCCCCGAATTCGTCCTTAAGCACATTCCTCAGCTCGTCGGCCATGGCGGTGGATTTCTCCAGGGATATTCCGGGAGGAGTCTGGACCTGGATCCAAATGCCGCCCTCGTCGAGGTTCGGGAGGAAATCCTTTCCTACTGTCAGAGCCAGCACGACCACCGCCGCCAGCACCGCGGCTATGGCGGTGAACACTGTCTTTGGCTTGCCAAGCAGGCTCCCGGTCCAGCCCTTATAGGACTCTGTCAGGCGCTCTATGAACTTGTTCCTGAATACCTTCTGGGGCTTGCGGTAGATAGAGTATGACAGTCCCGGGATAAGTATCAAGGCCACCGACAAGGCCCCGATGAGTGCATATCCGACGGTGAAAGCCATCGGTGTGAAGAGTTTCTTCTCGATTCTCTCGAAGGCGAAAAGGGGCATGTAAGCCACGATGATGATAAGGGTGGCGAAGAAGATCGGTTTGGCGACATCCTTGACATGGGAAACCACGTCCCGTCCCTTCATGGGACATGAAGGATCCACCTCCTCCCTGTGTTTCAGGATGGTCTCCATCATGACTATCGCTCCGTCTACCAGTATTCCGAAGTCTATGGCTCCGAGGCTCAGCAGGTTGGCCGGGACCGAGGTCAGGTTCATGAGGATGAACGCTACAAGGAGGGAGATGGGAATGGTCAAAGCCACCACCAAGGCGCTCCTGGGGCTTCCGAGAAAGATAAGGAGTATGCCAATGACCAGTAGCATTCCGAAGAGGAGGGTGTGCTCCACCGTGTGCAGGGTGGTCCCGACAAGCTGCGTGCGGTCCAGGAACATCTTGATCCTGACATTGTCCGGAAGCTGGTTCTCGTTGAGGTCGTCAACGACTTTGTGAACCTCGTCCAGGACTTTCGAGGGGTTCTGGTAGCGCAGCATCTGGACTATGCCTTCGACACCGTCGCTGATGGAGATCTCGTCATCGACATATCCCAGGATGCCCTTCCTTTCCAGGTTGCCGTATTTCAAGGTTCCGAGATCATTAAGGAACACAGGCACTCCGTCCTCGTTCTTCACGACTATCCTGCCCATGTCCTCCAGGTCCTGGATCAGTCCCATCCCGCGGACCACATAACTCTCCTCACCGACCGGGAGCATGCTTCCACCGGCGTTGGAGTTGTTTTCTTCGATTGCCGACTTCACGTCGTCAAGAGTCAGGTCGTATGCGGCGAGGGAAGCGTGATCAATCTCCACCTGGTACTGGGTCGTCAGACCTCCGTAGTTGCTCACGGCAGCCACTCCCTGTATCCTCTGGATAGCCGGTATCACAGTCCAATGGTTGATGTCTGTGAGCTCCCGGAGGGATACTCCCTCGTCTCCCACGAGGACATAACGGTAAATCTCTCCGGTCGGCGAGGTGAGAGGGTTAAGTTCCGGAACCGCATCGTATGGCAGTTCAACATTCCCGATGCACTCCCGGACCCTCTGCCTGGCCCAATAGTCCTCAGTTCCATCCTTGAACACGAGGATGACGATGGACAGTCCGAAAGCGTTCTTGCTTCGCATCATATCAAGGGAGGGAATCCCATTGAGAGCCCTTTCCAAAGGGATGGTTATCTGCTGCTCGATTTCCTCAGCGGCAAGACCGGGGACCTGGGTCACCACCTGCACGGTCACGTCAGCTATGTCGGGGTATGCATCGATGGAAAGCCTTGTCCATGAATAAATTCCGAAGAGGCAAAGGACCAGGAATATAGCGGCTATCAGCCACCTGCGCCTGAGGATGAAGGTGATAAATCGGTCCATAGGCTAATGGCTGAGGTAGATTCCACCCGTGGCGATCACGGTCTCACCGCCGTCAAGGCCATCTGTAACCAATGCGACACCTTCCTCGATGTTCTCCGTTTCCACGGGAACCTTCTTGAATACGAGCCCGTTTTGACAAACATAGACAAACTTGGAGCCATTCCCCTGGAAAACGGCGGAAGAAGGCACTGTGATGGCGTTGCTGATCGCTTTGGAGAATACGGCGGAAACGAACATTCCCGGCTTCAGTGACCTCTCGGAATTGCCGCATTCAATCACGACCGGGACTGTGCGTGTCCTCATGTCAAGCATCTCGCCGACATATCTCACAGAGCCTTGACCGACCGGTTGGCCGGCTGATTCTATCGCCACATTTTGTCCTTTCGCGATTCCTTGGACCAATGATTCCTTGACATTAGCGGTCACCCATACCGACGATAAGTCCGCCACGGCTACAGGGGCCTCCTCGTCATCTGATAGAATTTTGCCCAGCACCAGGTTGTTCCTCACCACGACTCCCGAGATTGGGGACAGGACTCGTAGCGGTTGGCCGACCTTCGCCGAGGAAGGATTGACTCCGAAAGATGAGAGAACTTGTTTTGACAACGCCAGAGCCGCCTCGGCGTCAGAGCAGGCGCTTTGGACTTCTTCTAATTCCTTGTCTGAGACTATTCCAGACTCATGCAGGGCTGTTTTTCGCCTGAGATCGGAAGTGGCGACTGAGACAGCGTTGCTGTTTTCCACATATTCCTTGACGGCTTCCATGAAGTCCGCGGAAGTGATCTCATACAAGGCCTGTCCCTTGTAAACCCTGTCTCCCAGGCGGACGAGGATGCGGCTTACCCTCCCTCCGAAAGGAGAGGCGACCTCGGCATAAGAGTCGGGTCTGGGGCTGACTGTAGCGGTCGCTATGAAGCTGCTGCTGATATCCTGGGGTTGTACTGTCTGGAGGACCAGTTTTTTGGCGAGGGCGGATGTCTCATCAACCGTCACCAGGTCACCGCTCGCCACGAAACCGGCTGAAGCGTTGTCTTCTCCTGAATTACTCCTGGATTTGCATCCAAGAATGACCGATGCACAAAGCATCAGTACTAAATATGTCTTATTCATTAAGTTCTCTTGTTGATATGATTAAAAATGGGGATGCGCGAGACAAGGCGCAAGATGAAATCATATCAAAAACGGTGGTCCGCGAAGGTGAAAGCTGTTAACCGGGATCGCGTCGAGGAACTTGACCGGAGACTCCATAAAGACGTATTCCAGGACCTCGATTCTGGAGATGCCGAGATCTGGGATTATGGAGTCGGTACATACGATGTGGCTTAGGATGTCCAGAAGCTTTAGCTGATTGTAGGTGTGCCCACCATCTGAATCACTTCCGGCATGGTCATCCCAATATATATGCGAGTGGGTAATAATCTGGCCGTCAATCACATGGCAATGCCAAAACATCGTGGAACTGACATAATTGAACATCAGGATTCCGACGAAAACCGCCGAAATCATACTCTTCAATTTTGTTCCACTCAAACGCATGATCCCCAAAGTTACACAGATAATTCACAAAAAGTCACTATATTGTAATGAAAAGTAATACTATAACCATGAAACAGAGGCTTTTTCTCGTTTTTCTCACAACAATCCTTTGCTCAG
>JAFROA010000335.1 GCA_017429885.1 Bacteroidales bacterium
AATGATTTCCGGTAATATGCCAGTGAAGAGTCCACCTGTCCTGTCTTCAGCAGACTGGCTCCCACGAGCGAGAGCATCGATGGGATCGAATCCCTCTGGCAGATCGCCTTACCTTCTTCGGCACAACCTTGGAAGTCGTTGATTTTGAATAGGAGGGAAGCCTTCTGAATTGAGAAGTACAGGTTGTCAGGATGCTGCAGTGAGAGTAGACTGTATAGTCCGAGAGCGTCATTCAACTTCCCGGAACTCACGTGGCAGTCAGCTAGTTCTCCGGCCACCTCGACATCCAACGTCCCGGGTTTCATGACGGATGCCAATGTCTCGGCCGCGGCATCATAGCGCAGCATCTTCTTCTGGCACCTGGCCTTCTGGAGTGACAAGTCCCTGATTTCATTCCCGTCCTGAGCGCTTTCCAACGCCTTGTCCAGCAGCTCAATCGCTTTTGAATACTCGTAACGGGATATTGCCTCTTTAGCCGCGGCGAGAGGGGAGGCCTCTTGAGCGTTTAACGCCACGGTAAGAGACAAAAGCGCAATCGTTAGTAGCGATGTGGCAAAGGTTCTCATCGTAATTGGAATATTACCGGGAAGGTGTAGGTCACGTCAACCATTCTTCCCTTTTGATTGCCGGGAGTCCAGTCGGGAGAGGCGGAGACGACTCTTAAAGCTTCGTTGTCCAGAAGCGGATCCACACCTCGCAAGACCTTGACATCCTTCACTTTACCTGTCTTGGTGACGGTGAATGTCAGGGTTACTCTTCCTTGGATCGAGTGGTCTTTCGCTTCCTTTGGATAAACCAGGTTGGAGTTGACCCATTTGCTGAACTCGTTGGCGTCGCCGCCGTGGAAAGAAGGCTTCTCTTCGACAAGGGAGAAGGGAAGTAGATCCGCCTCATCGACAAGTTGGAAGGCCACCTTTTTTGGTTCAGAGTCTTCACCGGGAGCGTATTCCGAGACCGTCTTGGAACAGGCTATAAGGGTAAGGATTATAACCGGAATGATGTACAGGGCCTTGAGGCCAGCTTTCCAGCTGGCGTGCCCTTTAAGCATCATTTTGATTCTTCCTTTGATCGTTCCTGACTGGAGGCCGCTGACGAGTGACAGGCCGCTCGACAGGGCTGCCCTTTGTATAAGAAACAGCTGATATTCAGTTGGATTTGTCCCTTCTTTTATCACGCATTCATCGGCCTCATACTCGTGGACTCCCCGCAAATCGGACCCTAACGCCCAGATCGCCGGGTTATACCATTGGAAGGCTGTGAGGAAGTCGGTCAACAGGATGTCCATAGAGTGGCGAAGATGGATGTGGGCTTTCTCATGGTGGATTATCTCCGGATATCCGGCCTCGTAATCATTCCTTGACAAGATGATGTATCCCATCCAACTGAAAGGAGGAAGGTCTTTCTCTGAGATTATCAAGGTGCTTCCGTCCTCGAGGATATGCTTCTCGCCGTCTTTTATGAGGGAATATAATCTTATGGCGGACCATATCATCCTCAGAAGGACAATCGCGACTCCGGCAAGGTAGATGGCCCCGAAGATTGTCCATGTATTCACGCTTGACTGAGCGACTTCCTCCAGCGCTCCAGTGGCGATGCCGGTTTCCGGCATCGGATCACTGACGGTTTTATGGACGGTTATCACGCAGAAGGGAAGAATCATTGACATGACAGGAGTCAGAACAAGAATCACTCTGTTGAGCCGGTGCAGGGTCTCCTTCCTCAGCAGGATCCGCCAAAGGAGGTAGAGGACCGCGGTCACCGCCGCGACTTTCAATGAGTATGTGAAAAGGGCTTCCATCTTGTCACTGGTTGTCCTTGGCTTTCTCAACCTCGGAAATCAATTCCTTAAGCTCCTCAACTGTGATCTTCTCGTCTTTTAAGAGGGTGGAAACCGCACTCATGTACGAGTTTCCGAACCAGTTCTTGATCAACCCACTAAGTGACTGCCTGCGGTATTGCTCCTCAGAGATTATCGGGTAGTACTGGAAACTGCCTCCGTACTGCTTGTGGCTCAGGAAGCCGTCCTTCTCGAGAATCCTGACTTGGGTGGAGACCGTGTTGATGTGGGGTTTGGGCTCAGGGAAAGTCTCCTGAATGTCTTTGACGTACATCCCACCGTTCTCCCAGAACAGTTTCATTATCTCTTCCTCTTTGCGTGTAAGCTTTCTCATAAACAGTTGAAAATAAACGTCCATCGGCAAATATAACTATCGCCGATGAATAATCCAACTATTTCTTATAGTTAATTTATCCTCTTTCCATTAGATCGGGAGGAGAATGAAGACGAGGGCGTCCCAGAGGGCGTGGCTGATGATGAGGGCGGGGAGGGCTTGCGGGCGGAGCCTGTAGATGAGACCCCATACAAGGCCCGCTACAAGTGCTGCCATCACAAGCATGAAATTGAAAGACCAGATGTGGACAAGCGCATAGATGACAGCTGTCAAGACAAATGCTTTGTCTTCAGGGCGTTTGCCTCCAAATATGCGACACATTGTCCTTTGGACGTATCCTCGCCAGAATAGTTCCTCCGCTGGACCGATAAGGCATAGCAGCAGGACAGCGATCAGCCAAGCTGGAAGTCCTTCCTTCATCGCATAGACGGAGTCCACTTCCGGCCTCGCGAAAGCGAACATCCAGGCCGAAACCTTGTCGCCAATCCAGAATATTCCCCAAAGGGCGAAGGCTATGGCAATCCCGGCCAGGACCTGCACCAAAGGCCTCTCAATCTTCAGAAGTTCCTCTCTGTCAGTAGTGAAGGTCAGTCCGAGGGTCGTCAGAATCACGGCCGAGAAGGACATAACTATCCAGAAATTCGGCCAGCCGCAAGTCCAGGGACTGAACATATAGAACCACAGCAGGGCAGCCGTGGCTATTGCCAGAATGAGCCGGGAAAGGTCCTTTCTCATAAGAGACCGGCGACTATCAATCCGATCGAGAGAAGGCCGGAGAATATGAGCTGCATTTGGGCCGATGCTTGGTCCAGTCCTTTCATCGCCTCAAGGCCGTTCTGAGGATATGTTGCCGCCTGCTTCTGGTTTTTCCAGGCTGGGATAGCAGCCAGGAAGCTGAGCGCCGCGAGAGGATGCATCAGGCCGAGAATGATATAGACCAAGACGCAGATGAACGGTATGAACATGTAACAGCGGTACAAAGTCGCCGATTTAGGCAAGCCAAGGAGCATTGCGAAGGTCTTGATGCCGGCCTCCTTGTCAGTTACGCTGTCATATGTGTTGTTGGCGTGAAGCACGGAGACTGTAATCACTCCTATCGGCAAGGACAGGATCAGCGCCTCGGGCTGGTAACTGCCTGTGAGAGCATAAGTTGTCCCAAGCACAGTCAGCACTCCGAAGATTATGAATATGTCAAGATCACCAAGGGCGCGGTATTTCAGGAAGGAATAAAAGTATGTCAGCAGGACCCCGATTCCTCCCGCTATCAGCAGATACGGTCCGCTGAGAATGGTGATGATTATTCCCACGAGGATTCCTGCCGCGAACAGGATAATGCTGAAAACCTTGTACTCTTTAGGTTCGAACTTTTGGAACACAAGGTTCGGTACCGCGAAAGCGCGTTCGTTGTCCACGCCGGTATGATGGTCGTACCAGTCACTTATGACATTTCCTGCGGAGTGAAGCAGGATGACCCCGAGAATGGATAAGACAAGATTGATGTAGGGGAGCGGCCCTGAGGGCAGCATGTCGCGGCTGAAAAGCCAAGCGAAGGTTGCGACCACCGGCATAACCGACACCGGGAATGACCAATAGCGGGTCACGGCCACCCATTCTTTAAAAGAGTGTCTCATATCGCGAATTTAACTTATCGGGATGTTTTTTCCTACTGTCCGGAGATTATTACTATCTTTACAAATAAAACAGAATTAAGGTCAGAATTAAGGTTCGATGAGAAAAGCCGTTCTTCTAATAATAGCGTTGCTGCCGGTTTTGTTTGGTTGCTCCGAATCGCCGGGCGGGAAAGGACTGAAACAATTCTATTCCAGCGAGATTGTGTTCCCCTCCAGTTTGGAGAGAATCGAGGGAAGTTCCGGAAGGCACTTCGACCCTAATGCTTCCGCCATACGTTTCGTGGTGTATGTGGATTCCATCCAGTGCTCATCCTGCCACCTCAACAGGATGCCCAAGTACTCACAGTATGCCTCCTTTGAAGAGTTATATCCTGATTTCCAGGTGGTTGCGATAATGTGGCCTAACGCCGAGAGCGCTCCCACAATGGCTGCCGAAATCGCTCACCGGGCCTTCCCATTCGATGTTTTCCTGGATAAGGATGGCTCTTTCGCTGCAGCCAATCCTACAATTCCTTCCAATAGGGATCATCATTGTTTCCTGCTGGACCGTGACGGACATCCGGTTTTCTCAGGAGATCCAGCTTCTACAAGTGGTAAGGAAATGCTCCTCCACAACACACTGTTCTCTATCTACGGGCAGAAGTGAGTTTGCGTTTTTGTGGAGTTCTGATTTTTTTTGTTATATTTGCGACTGATGGACAGGGTTTCGCCAAGTTGGCGGGACTCCGTTCAGTTTATACGAATTGAATACACAAAGAATTATGGCAGATATCCATTACATGACCCAAGAAGGGTTGGACAAATTGAAGAAAGATCTGGCGGAGGCGCTTGCCCAGCGTCCCGTCATTTCCGCCGCGATAGCTGAGGCGAGGGAGAAGGGTGACCTTTCGGAAAACGCCGAGTATGATGCCGCCCGTGATGCCCAGGGGCTTCTTGAGGTAAAGATCGCGAAACTGAAGGACCTTGTCGCTAACGCCAAAGTCATTGACGAGTCGCAGGTGAGCACAGAGAAAGTGCAGATGTTGAACAAGGTCAAGGTCGAGAACATGTCCATGAAACAAGTCATGGAGTTCACGATTGTGGGGGAGACTGAGGCCGATTTCGCCCATGGCAAACTGGCTGCCACAACCCCTATCGCCAAGGCTCTCCTAGGCCACTCCAAGGGAGATGTGGTCGAGGCTAAGGTGCCTTCTGGTGTGATCAAGTTCAAGATACTCGATATTTCAATCTAATAGACATGGCCACTATATTCTCCAAGATAGCGGCGGGGGAGATCCCGTCCTTCAAGGTGGCGGAGAGCGAGGAATACTACGCTTTCCTTGACATCAACCCGATGGCTCCGGGTCACACTCTCGTGATCCCGAGGAACGTTGAGGACGACTACATCTTCAACCTCGATCCCAAGACGTACGAGGGCCTATGGGCTTTCGCCCGCAAGGTCGCTCTCGCGATCAAAGCGGCGGTCCCCTGCAAGAGAGTCGGAGTCGCGGTGCTTGGGATGGAAGTTCCTCACACTCACATCCATCTCGTGCCGCTCCAGAGCGAGGCTGACATGGATTTCAGGAAGGAGAAGCTCCACCTCACCCCGGAGGAGAATAAGGCGATAGCTGAAAGAATATTCCAGGAATATGAGAAATTTTAAAATGATTATAGCGGCGGCGGCCATTCTGGCGGCCGCTGTCTCATGTACGGAGATGGCTCAGGTTGAGGGTACTCTCGCCAGTTCGCCGGATTCGAAAGTTGTTTTCAAGAAACTCGCGGGCGGATCCATGACTGTGCTGGACACTGTAAAAACAGGTTCTGACGGGTCATATTCATACAAGATGGAAGTTGCTGAGGGACAGCCGGAGTTCGTGTATATCTACGATGGTGACACCAAGGTGGCATCTCTCCTTTTGCAGAGTGGCGATAAAGTCAAGGTTGTCTCTGAGGCTAACGGGAACTACACCGTGGAGGGTTCGGAGGAGAGTGCCAAACTCAAGAAAGTCGAGGATGATTTCGCCGCTTTCATGAAGGACTTCACTTCCTCGGTGGAGGCTGAGGATGGTCCCGCAGCATCAAGGAAATATGTGGAGTATTACCGCTCCAGGGTCAAGTACATCATGGACAACTGCAAGTCTTTGACTTCAATCCCTGTGCTTTATCAGAAGATCAACGACGATTTCCCGGTGTTCGGCCAGGCTACTGACGCTGTCCATTTCAGGAGTGTTCATGACTCCTTGGCAAAGGTTTATCCGGATTCCAAATATGTCTCCGCACTTGGGAACGAGGTGGAGAAAAGGTTCAATCTTCTGTCTCTTCAGCAGAGGTTGAGTGCCGCCAATGAGGCCGGTTTCCCGGATGCGGAATTGCCCTCAATCGATGGGAAAAAGGTGAAGATCAGCGACTTGGATTCAAAACTGATTCTCGTTTACTTCTGGCAGGCCGCTGATGCCGCCCAGAAAATGTTCAACCAGGATGTCCTTCTGCCCCTTTACAAGGCATATAACCCGAAAGGTCTGGAGATATATTCAATTTCCCTTGACACCGACAAAGGTGTCTGGGCAAGCGCTGTCAAGAGCCAAGCCCTGCCTTGGGTCAATGTCTGCGATGGATTAGGCGCCGCTTGTCCCGCAGTCGGATTGTATAATATCTCGAGGGGACTTCCGGTCGCTTATTTGATTGAAGACGGGACTCTGTCTCCTGAGACATTCTCCTCTGAGAAAGAGCTCCGCTCAATCATAGCGGCTAAGCTGAAATAATAGATTTCCAATAATATAACCACAAAATAACACGATATGGCATTAATGATAATCCAGTTGCTGATCGTCCTCGCGGCCCTATATGTGGGCTCCAGGTACGGCAGCCTCGCCCTCGGTGCTATTTCCGGAATCGGTCTGGCTATCTTGGTCTTCGGTTTCGGGATGAAGCCCGGGACGCCTCCGACAGACGTCATCTACATTATCATCGCGGCAGTCACCTGCGCTGGAGTCCTACAGGCTTCCGGTGGTATGGACTGGCTGATTCAGATCGCGGAGAAGCTATTGAGGAAGCATCCGGACCGTATCACGATTCTCGCCCCTCTCACCACATTCTTCCTTACTGTTCTCGTTGGTACCGGTCATGTGGTTTATACACTGATGCCTATCATTGTGGATATAGCCATAAAGAAAGACATTCGTCCCGAACGTCCTTGCGGAGTGGCCTCTGTCGCTTCCCAGGTGGGAATCACTTGCTCTCCTATCGCCGCCGCGGTCGTGGCTTTCGTCACGATCTCTAACAACAACGGTTATGGGGTCTCAATCCCTCAGGTGTTGATGGTCACCATTCCCGCATGTATTATTGGTCTCCTGTTCGCCGCTCTTGCCTCATACCGCAGGGGTAAGGATCTTGACAAGGATCCCGATTTCCAGAAGAGGATCTCTGATCCGGCTGTCAAGAACTATGTCTACGGGAGTGACGCCACCACTCTTGACAAGGTGATCGACAAGAAAGCCAAGCTTGCGGTCTACATTTTCTTGTTCGCAATATTGGTCATTGTCGGCTTGGCTTTCTGCCAGATGGTTTTGAGCAAGGAGGCTCTCGCCAAGCTACCGAAGATGAATATCGCCATCCAGATTATCATGCTCTGCGCCACGGCCTTTATGATCATGCTCTGCAAGGTTGATCTCAAGAAGGCTGCGGCAGGTGCCGTCTGGAGATCCGGTATGGTTGCCGTGGTAGCTATATATGGTATCGCTTGGATGGCTGACACTTATTTCGGCAACTATATGGATCAGATTAAGGAGATGCTGACAGGAATTGTCACTCAATATCCCTGGTCTATAGCCTTGGTGTTCTTCCTGGTCTCCGTGTTGATCAACTCCCAGGGTGCCGTCGTGGTCGCTATGCTGCCTCTGGCTTATTCGTTGGGTATTCCCGGACCTGTGCTCCTCGGTGTTCTTCCGAGCGTTTACGGGTACTTCTTCATTCCGAACTA
>JAFROA010000336.1 GCA_017429885.1 Bacteroidales bacterium
ATTCAGGATCCGCATGACCCGGATAGACAATCTCGATGTTCTCCAGGCGCACATTCTCGATCTTGATGTCGGGGTTGCCGTAGATTATGCTGGGGAGGACGTTGCGGGGCAGGTCCTCGACAGGGCCCTCGTAGCTGTAGCCGGCATCGGGTTTGTCAAGAGGCACCTCCGCGTACATGTTCTTGATCACGATGTTTCTCAAGACCGGCTTCTGGTCGTCGCGGGTGTGACGGGTTCCGGTGCGGAGGAATATGGGGTTTCCTGTGTGGATGCTCTCGACACCGTCGATCTCGACATCCTCAATCACAGCACCATCCACGGTGGCGATGGTGATAGCGCTGCGGTAGGTGTCGTAAATCTTCATGTTCTTGAACTTGAAGTTCCGGAATATTCCCCTGGTATAGGTTCCGAACTTGATTCCGTTGGCGCTTGAGCGGCCCACGCAGTTCTCGACGAGGATGTTCTCGCTGACACCGTCATTGCTATGGCTCTTGAAGCAATAAACGTCATCGGCGGCGTCGAAGAAGCAATCACGGATGATCACGTCGCTGCTGTCCACGATGTCGATACCGTCGTTGTTCCAGTAGGATTTCGCATCCACATGTACTCTTTCAACCAGGATGTCGCGGCATTTGTCGTACTGCTGGTTCCAGCATCCCGGGTCCTTGAGCAGAAGGTCACGTATCACAATGCCCTCGCATTTGTAGAAATGGATATTCTCAGGGCGCTTCGCTTCTTGCAGACGGTCATTCCTGAGGTCATCCTCAATGACTCCAAGGTGGACGAAGTCAATGTACCTTGTAGCTATGCTGAAGCCACGTCCATCGACAGTGCCACCGCCCTCGATACCTATGTTCTTCTGTCCGATGGCGAAGATCAAGGCGGTCCATTTGGCGTCAGGATCTTTGATGTAATCAAACGGATTGAGAGAGCCCAATAGGGCGGAGTCCTCATCGATCCAAAGAGTCACATCATTTTTCAAATAGATGGATCCTGACACGTAGTCACCTTTGTCCAAAACCACTTTACCACCACCATGAGCGGACACGAAGTCGATGGCCGCCTGAATGCTCACCGTGTTGACGGTCATGCCGTCAGGAACCGCGCCGAAATCTCTCGCGAAATAATCAGCGGCCCCGAGCGTCCCCGAGACGCCCATGAGAAGCAGCGCGGAGGCTGCGAGTCTTAATAATCTTCTCATTTGTATAATTTTACTGGTCCAATCAATCCCGCGGACACATAGGGTTGGTTGCGTCTCAAAACGAAACGCTGTGCTGCCCTGTTGTCCTTGAGTGTCTGAATATAGTTACCCATCAAGGTGGTCACTTTCACCTCAATGGTGTTCTCTCCCGCTTTGACATAAGGGGAAATGTCGTAAATCCTCTCACCGAACCACATCATCCCGGCATCGCGCCCGTTGATCTTAAGCTCACAGATGTCTGCGACTTTTCCAAGATTGATGTATTTAGGCAGATCCTTACCGTCAAGAGTGACGGTGGTCTTGTAGACGACGGTACCCATGAAATTCTTGAAGGTCGTGTCGGCCATATCCTTGAAGTCCTGGAGGGTGTCCAGGTTAGCCGTCCAGGTTGAATCCGGGTGCGGCTGGTGGAGTGTCAGGCTCCAAGGTCCGTTGGCCTCAGCCAGATCTTTCGCTTCGCTCAGGATGACAGGGGCGACGGGGTTGTGGAGGACAGGGACCTTGCCGGCGGAGCGGCCGTCCTTGTTGAACACGATCAAGTATGTCTCGGAAGGACCGAATCGGAAATGAGCCTTGCCGCTCTTGTCGAGTTTAAGAGGGAAGCGGTTTCCTGAGGCGGGATCATAAATCCAGGCATGCTTTCCGGAAGTAATTGATTTCGGGAAAGTTATTTCCGTCTCACGAGCCTCGCTCATGTGAGCGTTCATGACTATGAATATGTCGGATTTGTCGTCAGTGACATAACGGTCTTGAAGAAGGAAACGGTCCGTGTTGGAGATCGTGATGTAATGAGGCATGGAATACTTATCCAAGACCCCTTCGTACCACTCGAGATACTTCCCATCCTCGGGTTTCTCAAGCAAAATGAAATTGTCTTTGTATGACTTAAGGCGCTCGACACCTTCGGCAATCTCCCTGTCACGAGTCTCGTAGTTATTGTATCCCAGCGACTTCTCGGGAAATTTACCCACACAGAAGACCCTACCTCCCTGCTTAACGAACTCCTCAAGTTTGGCAAGGGTCTGGGGGGTGGTGCTTGTGACCTCCACTATAAACAGTGTCCCATATTCCTTCGGGCCGTAGCATAGCTTTCCGTTCTTGACGGTCGCATTGTCTAGGATTATCTCGCTGACATAGTCCGCGCCACCTCCAGTCTTGTGAATCGCCTCCCAAATCAAGGACGTGTAGGGAACATTCAGCTTCACCGGGAACGGCTCAGTCTGGACACCCATTGTGGTCCACATATCGTAATTGGCGGGTAGTATCGCGATGTCCGTGTACATGTCAGAGTTCTGGAGCTGGCTGGCTATGCGCGCCCGGTAGTCGTTGAGGTTCTTGACATAAGGCCACCATGTGTTCCTCTCGTTATGGAAGGTTCCATATTGGATCCAGCCCGGGAACTTAGCCTCAAGGGGAGAATAGTTGAAACCGTGCCATACTGAGTGAGTGATACCCGAAATGGCGCTCATGTCAGAGCCGACTTTGAGGAATTCCAAGGATGTCGTGAACACCTTGTAGGTGTTTGTCATCTCCTCGGCGCTGATCACTCTCTTGCCAGAGAGATGCGCTGCGGAAGAGACATATTTGTTGATCATCGTGTAACCGCGTCCACGACGGTAGTCCTCGTCGCCCATCTCCTCGCCGATCTTGTGCTTGAGCCAGTTTGTTGTCCAAGATTCTCCTTCAGGGAAATCAATATTGAAAGA
>JAFROA010000337.1 GCA_017429885.1 Bacteroidales bacterium
AATCAAGGAACATATTCCAATGCCTGATGAGGATCCCGTCCCTGATGGAGGATCAGCCAAAGCGATAGAAGGAGATAACAAGGTGATCGGCAAGGACATCCGGGTATTCGGATGCGAGGGATGCCTTATCCATGCCGAAGGTGCTGGCACAGTCGTGGTTTCAGGGCTCAAAGACTACATAGTAGCGGTCAAGGATGGTCACACCCTAGTCTGCCCCATCTCCGAAGAACAGTTGATAAAGGAGTATTCCTCCCCTGAGAATACCTCAGAATAGATAAAAAAGCAAAAAATAATCGAAAATATTTGGTTTTTTCACCCGAAGGATATAACTTTGCAATCCCGATTCGGAAGTGATCCGAAACGACTGGAAAGAATCGTTAGCTCAGTTGGTAGAGCACAACACTTTTAATGTTGGGGTCTCGGGTTCGAGCCCCGAACGGTTCACTAAGGAGCCACGTTCTTTAAAAATGCTTTGTTAGCTCAGTTGGTAGAGCAACTGACTCTTAATCAGTGGGTCTAGGGTTCGAGTCCCTAACAGAGCACAAAGAATCCCCGCAACTCACAAAAGTTACGGGGATTCTTTGTTTTTTATCGTATATTAGCATAACCAATATAGTCTAGATTATGAGACAGACCCCTCTTGCCTTCTCAGGAGCCCTTCTTCTTGCCTCCCTCCCTGGGACGTTGTCACCGGAAATAGCTCAAGCTCAAGATAATAACGAATCCAAAAGGCTGAACATCATCCACATAATGACGGACGACCATTCTTATCAGGCTATAAGCGCATATGGTCATCCGCTAAGCCGGCAGGCTCCCACTCCCAATCTTGACAGGCTCGCCGATGAAGGGATAAGATTCGACAGGGCATATGTGGAGAACTCTCTGTCCACTCCAAGCCGAGCATGCCTGATGACCGGCCTATACAGCCACCAGAGTGGCCAGAGGACCTTGGAGGGACTTATCGACACGACTGTAACCTTCGTCCCGGAGTTGCTCAAGAAAGCCGGCTACCAGACTGCCCTGATGGGTAAATGGCACATGCTGTGTGAGCCGAGAGGCTTCGATCAGTACTATATCCTGAACGGCCAGGGAGAGTACTACACCCCTGTGTTCAAGAGCCATCTTTCCAACGGTGAATATATTCCCGAAGAAGGTTATGTCACCGACCTTATCACCGACCACGCCATCAAGTTCCTGGAGGAGAGGGACAAGGACAAGCCGTTCTGCCTTTACGTTCATCACAAGGCGCCCCACCGCAACTGGATCCCGGACATCAAATACGTCGATTTGTACGAGGATGTGGTGTTCCCTCTTCCTGAGACCTTCCATGACGATTACGCCGGCAAGGGCGAGGCCGAAAGGGTGCAAAGGATGCGCATTGACGAGGACATGAGCATGATCTATGACCTGAAGGTCAGGGAGCTGGACGAGGAGCCTACCAGGGCGAAGCACACATCCGGGATGCTTGAATGGGGGCTTTCCAGGATGGATTCGACAACCTTGGCGAAATGGATGGCCACTTACGGCCCCCGCAACGAGGCGTTCCTGAAGAGCGACCTCAAGGGCGAGGAGCTCCTGGAATGGAAATACCAGCGCTACATCAGGGATTATCTCCGCTGCATCCGCTCTGTGGACGACTCGGTGGGAGAGATTCTGGAATATCTGGATTCCCACGGGCTGGCGGACAACACTATAGTTGTCTATACTTCTGACCAAGGATTCTACATGGGCGAGCACGGCTGGTTTGACAAGAGGTTCATGTACGAGGAGTCGTACAGGACTCCCCTCATCATCCGTTATCCAGGAGGCAAAGCCGGAAGGGTTTCAGAGGCTCTTGTCCAGAATCTGGACTTCGCCCCTACATATCTCGATGTAGCTGGCGTTCAAGCGCTTCCGCAGATGTCTGGGCGTTCCCTGCTTCCTGTGATAAAGAAAGGCGGCAAGGAGCCTTTCAGGTGGAGGAAATACCTGTATTACCATTACTACGACATTCCTTCAGAGCACAATGTCCTCAAGCACGACGGAGTCTCTGACAAGCGTTACAAGCTGATACATTTCTATGGAGGCGAGGAGGGAGACTATTCCGAATTCTACGACATCAAGAAGGATCCCAACGAGCTGAGCAATCTCTATGGAGATAAGCGTTACCGCCGGCGGATAGCCAGACTGCAGAGGCAGCTCGACAAATTCCGCTCGGAGCTCGCGATCGACGAGTATTAGTGGTTTATCCGATCTTGAGGCAGAGCATTGCCAGGTCATCACTGGCCTCGGCCTTGCCGACATGCTTTGACACAGCTTCTGCCATTCCCTTAACGGCGGATTCCGCGTCAGGGAAAGAAACCTCATTAAGGACAGCGAGCAGTCTCTCATTCCCGAATTGCTCGTATTCCTTGTTTTCCGCCTCGTTCAAGCCATCAGTATAG
>JAFROA010000338.1 GCA_017429885.1 Bacteroidales bacterium
AGCAAGAATTCTCTTCTCCAGGGCTTCCTGGATGTACGGTCCTTTTCTTAATGAACGACTCATAATCTTGATTTCTGTTTAATTACTTCTTCTTTCTTCTTTCGATGATGAACTTGTTGGAGGAAGCCTTGGGATTACGTGTCTTGTAACCCTTGGCGGGCAGACCCTTGCGTGAGCGAGGATGTCCTCCGGAGGCGCGGCCCTCTCCACCTCCCATCGGGTGGTCGTGAGGGTTCATGACGACACCGCGGTTGTGAGGCCTGCGGCCCAACCAGCGGCGACGTCCCGCCTTTCCATGAGACTCAAGATTATGATCGGAGTTGCCGACTGTTCCGACCGTGGCGCGGCAGGTGGTGAGGACCATCCTGGTCTCGCCCGAGGGGAGACGGAGGATAGCGTACTTGCCTTCACGGGCGGCCAGCTGCGCGAAAGCGCCGGCCGAGCGGGCCATCACGGCGCCCTGTCCGGGACGGAGCTCGATGTTGTGGACGAGCGTTCCCACAGGGATCTCCGCGAGAGGGAGACAGTTGCCGAGATCCGGGGCCACACCCGAGCCAGACTCGATGTTCTGTCCGACCTTGAGGCCGGCGGGGGCGATGATGTACTTCTTGACACCATCCTCGTACTCGACGAGGGCGATACGGGCGCTGCGGTTAGGGTCGTACTCGATGGTCTTGACCGTGGCCTTCACATTGTCCTTGTCGCGGAGGAAGTCGATGATTCGATACATCCTCTTGTGTCCGCCACCGCGGTAACGAACGGTCATCTGGCCGGTGTTGTTCCTTCCGCCGGTGCTCTTGAGGGGCTCCAACAACGGTTTGTAGGGCTTCTTGGCGGTTATCTCGTCAAAAGCGCTGATAGCCTTGTTCCTCTGTCCGGGAGTCGTGGGCTTGAATTTTCTGATTGCCATTGCCTTGTCCCTCCTTAAATGTTAGCGTAGAAATCAATCTTGTCATCACCTTCAAGAGTGACATAAGCCTTCTTGAAGTGGTTGGTACGGCCGCGGAGAATCCCGGTCTTGGTGTAGCGGGACTTCCTCTTGCCGTGGTAGTTGATCGTGTTGACGTCCTTCACGGTCACGTTGTACATCTCCTCGACGGCGTCCTTGATCTGGATCTTGTTGGCGTCCCTGTCGACGATAAAGCCATAACGGTTGAACTTCTCAGTCTCGGCCGTCATCTTCTCGGTTACTATAGGCTTAATTAAAATTCCCATCTCTGTGATCTTTTAGCGGTTAGCCCTTTCCGAAAGGATATCCTGGACTCCATCGACCAGCACCATCGAATTGGCGTTCATGATGGTGTAGGTGTTGATCTCGTCGACAGTGATGACCTTAACCTCGGGGAGGTTGCGTGACGAAAGGAAAATGTTGTCTGAATTCTTGGGAAGAACGAAGAGGACCTTGCGGTTCCCGGCCTTGATGGCGTCGAGAATACGCATGAACTCCTTGGTCTTGGGGGCCTCCATGGCGAAGGGCTCCACGACGACGATGGCGTTCTCCTGAGCTTTGTAAGTGAGAGCCGAGTGGCGGGCGAGAGCCTTGACCTTCTTGTTGAGCCTGGTCCTGTAGAGACGAGGCTTGGGGCCGAACACGCGGCCGCCGCCAACGAAGATGTTGGCCTTCAAGCTACCGTGGCGGGCGCCACCGCCGCCTTTCTGGCGACCGAGCTTCTTGGTTGAGTGAGCGATCTCGCTGCGATCCTTGGTCTTCGCGGTGCCCTGGCGCTGGTTAGCGAGGTACTGGACGACGTCAAGATAGATGGCGTGATCATTGGGTTCGATGCCGAAGACTTTCTCGTCAAGGACAACCTTCTTTCCGGAATCAGTTCCGTCAATTCTCAAAACTGGCAATTCCATAACTAAAACTCCAATGCTACGTATGAACCCCTGGCTCCGGGAACGGAACCCTTAATGACGAGAATATTGTTCTCAGGGATGACCTTGACAACCTCGAGGTTGAAGACCTTGACCCTTTCATTGCCCATGTGTCCGCCCATCCTCATTCCGGGGAAGACGCGGGAAGGCCATGATGAGGCTCCGAGAGAACCAGGCTTGCGAAGGCGGTTGTGCTGACCGTGAGTCGCCCCGCCGACACCGGCGAAGTGATAACGGTGGACAACACCCTGGAAACCTTTACCTTTAGAAGTACCGACAACATCAACGAACTTGACATCGGTCATGATGTCACCGACGGTGATGGTGTCTCCGAGCTTGAGCTCACCCTCGAAGTCCGCCGGAAACTCGACGAGCTTGCGCTTGGGGGTGGTCCCTGCCTTTTTGAAGTGCCCCTTAAGGGGCTCGCTGGCGTGTATCTCCTTGATTTCGTCATAGGCAAGCTGCACGGCCTCATAGCCATCTTTCTCAAGAGTGCGCAGTTGCGTGACAACACACGGACCAGCCTCGATGACGGTGCATGGAATATTTTTTCCATCAGCACCGAAAACGGAAGTCATTCCGATTTTCTTTCCAATTA
>JAFROA010000339.1 GCA_017429885.1 Bacteroidales bacterium
AGGACTATATACTCCATCGCTGGAACAATCATCAGGCTTCATCCGCCGCGAGGACAAGCGTTTTCGCTGACGATGATGTCAAAGTCATAGTTCATCTTTTCGACGGGAACAAGGAGGCCTATACCAAGACTTTCACCCCGAAAGTTGTCAAAGGCCGCTGCTGGATGGAGGAGTCCTTCGAGCTGGACAATCCGAAACTGTGGTGGCCCAACGGCATGGGATCCCCCAACTATTACCGGGCTGAAGTCGAGCTTATTGTGAATGGGGTATCCACGGACAAGATCGGGTTCGACTTTGGAGTCAGGACTATTGAGCATGTCCGCAGCGCCGGAGTGAGGGTTGAGGACAGGTGGAACAACTGGCAGTTTGTCGTCAACGGGAAGAAGATATTCGTGAAAGGAGTGAACTGGCTTCCTCTGGACGCCATCTCCGATCTTCCCTATGAGAAATATGAGTGGCCGCTTCGAGCCGCCAGGGACATGGGTGTCCAGGTCCTGAGGATCTGGGGCGCCGGCTACATGGAGACGGAGGTTTTCTACGACATCTGCAAGAAATACGGCATCATGGTCTGGCAGGACTTCACGATGGCCAATAGCGACACTCCAGAGTGGCCTCAGGACGTCTGGGAGGCTCAGGTTTGCCAGAACATATTCAGGCTCAGGAATCAACCAGCCCTTGCCGTTTGGTGCGGAGGCAACGAGTTCAACCCCTATTGCTACGGCAATACGACTTCTATCGGCATCACTGAGCGTAACCTCAAGGAGTTTGACCCGACAAGACCATTCTGGCGGACTACGCCTGATGGAGGTTCCGACCATCTCTATCCAGATTTCGACCCCAATCACTACAAGGATTATAAGTTGATGCCTTATGTGGCCGAGACCGGTATCCACACGATGAGTTCCGCCAGGGACAACCGTAAGATTGTTGCGGCCGAAGACTTCAAGGGTCTTGGCGTAATGTTCGAGGAGACATTCCGGAGCACCCATCCTGATTTTGTACATCATTTCGCCGAGTATTGGCCGTCCCGCGTCCCGAGGATGCTGAGCAGGGCATCTCACATCTCCGATGTATCGGATCCATTGTACGAGGACATGGTGGAGGCCTCACAGGTCGGAGCCGGAGAGTTCTACCAGATCATGTCAGAAGGACTGCAGAGCAACTATCCGGTCACTACAGGCTTGATGCCGTGGGTGCTCAAACGCCCTTGGCCCGTCGTGGCGGCTATCCAGATAATGGATTATTATGGCCAGCCTACAGCCCCGTATTACTTCCTCAAGAGGACTTACGAGAAGACCCATGTGCTGGTTGACCTGCCGAGGATGCTGTATGCGCCAGGAGATAATATTCCAATAAAGGTGAATGTTTTGAATGGCGTTAACACCAAGGCTATTTCCGGCAAGGTGTCTCTGAGGATTCTGGACGACAAGTTCAAGGAGATAAAGTCTTATGAGCAAGCTATTTCCGTTCCTGCTGGCACCTCGGTGGCAAAGACGGAGCTGGGAGAATTCTCCATCCCGGCGGAATATCGCTCCAGGTTCTTCTTCCTGGTGGCAAGGCTTTTAGGATCAGATGGTTCTGAGATATCCAGGTCAATAT
>JAFROA010000340.1 GCA_017429885.1 Bacteroidales bacterium
CACAGCCATTATAAGGCTGGCAGGCACCCCCTTTCCACTGACATCACCAATGCAGTAATACAAGCTGCCCTCCTTAATGAAAAAGTCATAAAGATCTCCTCCCACTTCCTTAGCTGGAGTCATAGATGCGTACAGGTCCACATCATCGCGCTCCGGGAAGGGAGGGAACACACCTGGCAGCATTCCCCTTTGGATATTCCTGGCGATTTGAAGCTCACCTTCAATTCTAGTGTTGGCCGCCGTGGTCTTGGTAAGCTCATCGATGTAAGAGACCAAGGAAGTACGCATGTTGGCGAAGGACCTGGAAATGACACCTATCTCGTCCGGACGGTCGTTCTGCGGACGAACAGTATTGAAATGGCCATCAGCGATATTCTTTGCCTGGTCGGCCAGATCCTTTAGGGGCCTCATGGTTTTTCCGACCACCCTGAAGCAAGCCAGGAACATCAGCATGAGGCCGAAGAGAGCGATAAGAAGGCCAATCCGACGGAGACGGTTAAACCCCACGAATATGTCTTTATCCGGACAGACAATCGCCGCGCTCCAACCAGTGCTCTTAATAGGTTCAAAAAACACGAGGCAACGCTCGCCCCCCAACTCCAGTTCCCTTGTGCCTTCTTTCCAGTCAAGCATCGCATGCCCCAATTCGACCAACTCCGGATCCGAGCCGGTCATAGCCTCGGTGAATACGGTTTGGTAGAATAGCTTATCAGGGTCAGGATGGACAAGGTATGTGCCCCCTCGGCTTATTATAACGCTATATGCCCTTTTATAAGGCTTGACAGGAGAAATCACGCTTGAGAGCCAATCCAAGGATATGTCCAGGGAGATGGTTCCGATGAAAGTCCCGTCTTTATCAGTCAGGGGCTTGCAATATGAGATAGTCCTCTCCGTGTCCATGGACTCCGCATCATCCGACTCCCAATCACTGTAAGGCTCTGTCCAGCAGGGCTGATTCAGGAGTTTGGGCAAAATGTACCAATCCATGTAAAAGTACTGGTAGTCGTCACTTCCCTCTTGGATAGTAGTGACGGAATCTCCTGTTTTGTTGGAATATGCCGAGAAATACTTGATACCCTTGAAGGTATACGGTTCAAGCGAGATTGAACACCCTAGCAAGAAACTATTACCCTGAACTGTGCTCCGGGTATATTCCATAAGCCTATCTTGGGAGTCGATGTTACGATAGACAAGCCACTCAAGGTTATCGGCCGCTATTTCCACATCCTCAATGATACCGTTAAGACGCAGCATCGTGTTCTCAAGGACCTGCTCAGCGCCCTTAACGGCCTCTGACCTGACAGAGCGCCTGGCCAGCAAAGCCACATATCCCTGAGCGGCCAGGAAAACCATCGCCGCGAAAAGCACCACCCAAAGGCTTAGTCGCGCGGAGAATGACTGACGTATAAGCGAGAGCAATCTTCTCATGGCAGCAGTTCCTCCACTTTCACTTCCCTGCTCAACATGCCGCCTCCAACAAGAATCTTATTAGCCTTATCAACCATATCCGGCCTTAAGACAAATGCCCTTTGTCTTGACCCGGGATCGAGTTGAAGGGACAGAACCTCTTGGAGCATAAGCTTTTGAATAATCCTGTTGGTCGGGATACGGTACTCTTTCACATATTTCATGACGATGTCCAAAGCCTCGTCCTGATGTTCAGCGACCCACTCCCATCCTCTACGGCTAGCCCGGGAGAAACGATCCGCCCGATCCTTGTCATTCAGATACTTTGACCGGGGCATATAAACTCCTTCCTCCTGAATATTGAGGTCATGGTCCTTAAGTTTGTACACACCGACAGTATTGAACCCGGCTTGCTTGATCAGGAAAAGCTCATTATAGGTCATCGTCACTGTCGCGTCAACGGCAGAGGCGATAAAAAGACTGACAGGGTTGGCAGCCTCAATCCACTGGAACTGAGTTCCCCAGTCCGAAGCCATGCATCTCACGACCTGGTCAAATCCTGATCGCCATGTAGACACCTTAGCCTTTCCCAGAGATGTGGGATCCTGGCCGTTTCGTGAGACGATAGCGAGAGCGGTATTCATTGAAGTCTGGAGAATATTGACCAAAGGAAAACCACTAGCTACCATAGCCATCGCCTCTGTCAAAGGCAAGGTGGCAGCATCAGCCTCGGAATTTGATAAACGCTCTCTTAAATCCTGGGTAGCGAAGGGATGGACAATCTCAACCTTGACACCTTCCTCATCATAAAAACCTTTCTCCTGGGCAGCATAATAGCCAGCGAACTGGGCCTGTGCCATCCACTGAGGTGATAAAACAAAAGGCTTATCCGCCTCCTGTCCAGCGACAACCGATGGGAGAGCTAGAATCAGAAGGAATGTCAGGAACAATACTCGAGAGAGCCGCATCTGATCAGAAATCTGGATTCAAATATACCGATTTTTATTCAGTTTTTGTTGTATATTAGCGGAAACTAATAGACGAACAAATGAATAAGACAACTTTAATCAAATCTTCAGCGGTCGTCATGATGCTGATCGCCGTCCTGTCTTTACCTTCATGCAAAAGGGCTCCCAAAAAGACTGTTGATGAGACCGCCAACACCGAGAGCGTTGAGGATCTAG
>JAFROA010000341.1 GCA_017429885.1 Bacteroidales bacterium
TCAATCGAGTTGGAGAGGCTGGCGGCCAAAGGATGCCGCTTCATAGGTATTGGAGAGCCCGGATACCCGAAGGCGCTGATCGAATGCGATGACCCGCCATTGGGGCTATATTACAAAGGTGTCCTTCCGCCCGAGGATGTTTTTGACAAAAGACCGCAAATCGCCGTTATCGGCACAAGGAATCTCTCCTATTATGGCAGGGACTGGTGTCGGAATATCGTGGAAGCCCTTTCTAAGGCGAAGATCAAACCAATGATTATCAGTGGGTTGGCACTCGGTGTGGATGTGACCGCACACAAAGCCGCCCTGGACTTCGGGCTTCCGACCATCGGAGTCATGGCGACTGGGATCGACGGTTTATATCCTCCTCAAAACGAGAAGGTGGGAAGATTGATGTCCGAGACACCTGGAAGCGCCTTGATCACAGATTATCCCCCCGGCACCGAAGCGGTCAGGATCAATTTCCTGCGACGGAACAGGATCATAGCCGGGATGTGCTCGGCAACTATCCTGGTTGAGTCCAAGATCAAAGGTGGCGGAATGATGACCGCCAGGCTGGCGAATTCTTATGACAGGGAGGTCTATGCTCTTCCCGGCAGGATTGACGACCCTTTGTCTCAGGGATGTAACATGCTGATAAGGGAGAATATAGCCGCACCGATAGGTGATCTGGCGGAGCTGGTCGAAAGACTGGGGCTTGGCAGGACTGGGATATCCCTTAAATCTGATTTCAAGGCTGAGGTCGAGGATTGTTATTCTTCATTGGATGAGAACTCAAGGAAAGACATCCTCAAGGTAGCCATGGCGGTGAAAGCCCGGCGTGGAATCGGTGTCGATGAGCTATGTTCCCTTCTGGGATGGACTTTCAGCAGGGTCAGCCGGATAGTCAACACCCTTGAATGCGATGGCCTCATTTCTGTCGACCTGCTCCAACATTGCTTCCCAAGAGTCGCGAAAGCGTGAAATGAAAGAAATAATGAGTATCTTTGGGGATATGTTTCTCATCGACACTCATTGCCATATCTCCGACGAGGCTTTCGCCGGAGATGAGGATGGATACATCTCCAGAGCCATGGAGGCCGGAGTCGGCATCATGCTCCAGCCGGACGTGGACAGCAAGGACAGGAAGGCGATGTTCGATCTTGTGGACCGCCATCCAGGGGTCTTGTTCCCGATGCTCGGGCTATACCCCGGCTCAGTGGACCAGGATTGGAGGAAAGAGATAGACCTTATGCTGGAATATTCAGAAAAGGATATCGTGGCGATCGGTGAGATAGGGCTGGACTACTATTACGGGAAGGAGCATGCCAAAGAGCAGAAAGAAGCCCTCCACTGGCAGCTGGATTACGCCTCAGAGCGAGGGAAACCGGTGAATATCCATCTCAGGGACGCGATGGGAGACTTCCTCGAGATCCTCAGCGCTCACAAGGGCCTCAAGGGCAACATGCACGCTTACAGCGGAAGTTACGAGAGTTTCCTGGAGCTCCAGAAGTTGGGCGACTGGTACATCGGGGTCGGAGGTGTGGTGACTTTCAAGAACGCCTCCCTGGCCGAGGTGGTCAGAAAAGTCCCGCTTGAGAGGATTGTCCTCGAGACAGACGCCCCGTACCTCACTCCCGTGCCCTACCGGGGCAGGAGGAACGAGAGCTCCTATATCCCTTTCATCGCGGCCAAAGTCGCTGAGTTGAAAGGAATCTCGGTCGAAGAGGTGGCCGAGGTGACGACAAAGAACGCCAGAAATCTATTCGGAATATGAAAGGTTCCTCATCAATACTCCTGATCTACACCGGCGGCACCATCGGCATGCGCCAAGACCCTATCGACGGGACGCTGAAACCGTTCGATTTCAGCCAGATCCTTGAAGAGGTCCCGGAGCTCGGGAAATTCGCCGTGCGTATTGACTCCCACACTTTCGACCCTCTTATCGACTCGTCCGACGTGGAGCCGTCGCTATGGCAATCTATAGCCAACCTGATAAAAGACAGATACGACGAATACGACGGTTTCGTGGTGCTCCACGGGACGGACACCATGGCTTATTCGGCCTCAGCTCTGAGTTTCATGCTGGAGAATCTCTCCAAGCCAGTGATATTCACCGGAAGCCAGCTTCCGATCGGAGTGCCTCGCACAGATGGCAAGGAGAACCTGATCTCTTCTGTGGAGATAGCCTCCACGAAAGACAAGACAGGCCATCCCAGGGTGCCGGAAGTCAGTGTCCTCTTTGACTCGAGGCTCATGCGGGGAAACCGCTCCACGAAGATGAACTCGGAGAATTTCAACGCTTTCGCTTCCCCTAATCACCCTCTTCTCGCCGAGGCTGGAATAAACATCAGGTATAACGACAGTTTCATTCGCAAGCCGGAGTCCTGGAACGAGCCGCTCCAGACGAGTGTCTCGCTGGACACCAGGGTCTCAATCCTGAAGATCCACCCCGGAATCACCCCCCAAGTGGTCAGAAACATTCTCTGCGGATCAGAGACCAGGGCTGTCATACTCGAGACATATGGCTCAGGAAACGCTCCCTCAAAAGGGTGGTTCCTGAATATCGTCGCCGAGGCGTCAAAGATGGGTAAAATACTGGTGAACGTCACACAGTGCCTCTCCGGCACCGTTAACATGGATCTCTACGCCACCGGGAAGGCCCTTGAAAACGAGGGAGTCGTGTCCGGACTTGACATCACGACAGAGGGTGCGCTGTCAAAGCTTTTCTATCTGATGGGCAAGAGCGGAGACAACGAATGGGTCAAGGCGAGACTGGGGGAGAATCTTAGGGGAGAAATTTCAAAGTAACTCTTGCCTTTTGAAAATAAATTAGTAAATTGCAACGGTTTTTTGTGAGGTTTTTTGTCCAGGAAATCAAGAAGAAAGATATAACTATTTAATACTTTATTAATTAAAACACACGAAAACGGTTATGA
>JAFROA010000031.1 GCA_017429885.1 Bacteroidales bacterium
ACTATAAAGAAAAATATTTATCCGTAAGGATATGATTATTAATATATTAAAGTTAAACCAATAAAATCGAGATCCATTTTTATTTGGATTTCAACTGGAAAAGAGATATGGAATTCAAAGAAGGACGTAGTTGGAGGTGTTGCTTTGATCCAGAAACGGGATTATACACCGCGCAAGTTGGAGGCGGAGTGAACTGCAAATTATTTGAGATAACCAAGGAAATATATGACCGTGTGGATGATCCCGATTTGGAATGGCCTGCAAGCCTGATCCACGAGGGACGTATGTTATTTATGTCCGTCAATGATCGATGCGGCCCCCCTTACACTATTGTGTTTGATTCGGATTATAAAAAACTATGTCCTTGGTCGGATGCCTGTGTCTCAGGGGAGACTTGGCCGGATGAGATGACAGACGCTGTCGTGGAAGTTCTTGAATCACAAAAGAATAACCGAGAACAGCGACGAAAGAGACGCGAAGGACAAAACAAGAAATGAATATGAACAAGTCTCTGACTATTCTTGCGATCGCATTGGCCTGCGTGAGTTGCGCCTCGACAGTGGGGGAGAGATGGAGCGAGGAGAAGGCTAATGAGTGGTACGCTTCGCAGCCCTGGCCTGTCGGGTGCGTGTATATGCCCTCATACGGCGGGACGCCCGTGGAGATATGGGGAAAGGATTATTTCAAGCCGGAAGTGGTTGACAGTGAGCTGGCTTTGGCCGAGGATCTGGGATTCAACGCCATAAGGCTGTTCCTTTGCGATGTCGTCTGGCAGGAAGATCCGAGAGGCTTTATGGAGAGGCTGGAAGAGACGGTGCGCCTGGCGGACAAGCACGGCATGCGTATCCTGATGACCTTTTTCACGAATGGGGGTACCATCAAGAATCCTTACACCGGGCCGCAGCCTCAGCCTGTGCCTGGAGTGCACAACTCCGTGTGGATGTCGTCGCCAGGCAAGGACGTGGTCAATAATCCCGAAAAGTGGCCTATAATCGAGCGCTATCTTAAGCAGGTCATGAGGCGTTACAAGAACGACCCCCGCATCCTGGCGTGGTGCCTTTATAATGAGCCGGAGCATACCGATTGCTTCGATACCATATCTTTCATCAAGGAGGTTTACCTCTGGGCCAGGTAGGTGAATCCTTCGCAACCGCTGACCTCCCCGATGTGCGCTATGCCAGATGCCCGCTCATACAACAAGCCCATCTCCGACTTCATCTGCGAGAACAGTGACATAATCTCCTTCCATTGTTATGATAATATCGACAGGTGCACCAGGTTCGTGGAATATGCCCTTCAATATGGTAGGCCTGTATTATGCTCGGAATGGATGGCCAGGACCCGTGGCTCCGATTACCCTTCGATCCTGCCATTGTTTAAGGAGAAGAAGATAGGTTCCTTCAGCTATGGGCTCGTCAACGGCAAGCAGCAGTGCCAGTATCCCTGGAACTCTGTGGTCGACGGCAAGCCGGTTCCCTTCACGGAGGAACCTGAATTATGGTTCCACGACCTCTTCCGTCCGGATCACACACCTTACAACGAGGAGGAAATCAGCTTCATCAAAGATTATCTGGGTGCCAGAAAATAGGCTCTGGTGAACAACTAATCATTTCTTTTTTTATATTTACAAGGTTAAAATAATTGTTTTTGTTATAAATCATAAAGGATTAGGCTTAATTATCAATAATTTATAACCACTTATTAACTAATCAACTAAAGCATTTGGTGAAATGAAAAAGAATCTGTTATGGGTTTGCGTCGCGACAACGCTGCTCTTCTCATTTGCGGAAGCGGCGTCATTCGCGAGTCCCAAAGCTATCCCAGGCGGAACGGAAGTTCAGCAGCAGAGGACAGTAACCGGCGTGGTTAAAGACTCCAAGGGAGTCGCTATCGTCGGCGCCAATGTCATGGAGAAGGGCGCCTTGAACGGAGCCATCACCGATGACAATGGAAACTTCTCACTCACTGTCCCCTCAAACGCGACTCTCGTTATCTCCTTCATCGGATTCACTACCCAGGAGATCGCGGTAGGGGATCAGAGCAATTTCACGATTACCCTCCTCGAGGACTCCCAGTATCTTAAGGAAGTGGTATTCGTCGGTTACGGTACCCAGAAGAAGGTCAACCTCACTGGAGCGGTTGACGTTGTCACGAGCGAAGTTCTCGACAACCGTCCTCTGTCTAACCTCACCCAAGGTCTCCAGGGAGCTGTCCCGAACCTCCAGATCACATTCGCTGATGGTAAGCCTACCCGTAGTTCCGACTATCAGGTCCGTGGTACCGGATCAATCGGACAAGGTGGTTCTGCCCTCGTGCTCATCGACGGTGTCGAAGGTGACCCGTCCTTGCTCAACCCCAGTGATGTGGCTAGTGTATCTGTCCTGAAGGACGCTTCTTCAGCCGCTATCTACGGAGCCCGCGGAACCTTCGGTGTGATCCTCATCACCACCAAGGAGCCCAACAAGGAGAGGGTATCCGTCAACTACACCGGAAACTTCATCATGAAGTCTCCCACCGTGACTCCCAATGTCGTCACTGATGGCCTTGAGTTCACCGAGTACTACATTGAGTCCTACAAAGGATGGCAGGGAGCGGCTCCTTCAAAGTTCCACTCCTCTCTGAAGATCACTGACGCCTGGTTGAATAACCTGCGCAACGGAGCGTCTGGTGTCGTCACGGAAGCCAACGGCAATTACTCCTACTACGGAAGTACCGACTGGTTCGACATGCTCTATAAAGACAGGGCTTTCGGCCATGAGCATAACATTACTGTCCAGGGCGGTGGCGACAAAGCCAACTTCCTGGTTTCCGGCCGTTACTACAATCAGGGCGGTATCTTCGAATATGACCCTGATGACTATTCGATGTTCAACGTCCGCGCGAAGGGTTCGGTCAAGGTTACCAACTGGCTCAAGGTCAGCAACAATGCCGAGTTCTCGAACATGACCTACCACAACCCCACGAATGTTGGTGAAGGCTCCGTCTGGTACGCCATCGAGTCTGAGGGTCAGCCGGCGAACGTGATGTTCAACCCCGATAACTCCCTGACCCAGGCTGGTGCGACCATTCTTGGTTCCTTCTATTATAAGAACAACTACCAGGACACCAACAGGAGGAATGTCCGCAACACCACAAGCTTCGTCGCCAATATCTTCCGTGACATCCTCACGCTCAATGGCGACGCCACTGTCCGTTACACTGATAACAGGCAGAACGGTGTTCAGTCTCCGGTTCCCTACAAGACCGCCGAGAATGGCGCTGTCAAGTACATGGGAAGCGCATATGACGGAATCTACACCTCCAACCATACTAAAGGTTACATCGCCACCAACCTCTACGCCCAGTATGCGCAGACATTCGGGAAGCATGAGGTGAAACTTATGGTCGGTACCAACTATGAGCAGGAAACCTACAAGTACATGTTCATGCACAGGAACAAGAAGCTCTTTGAGGGTGCTGATGACATCGCTCTCACGACTGGTTCCCAAAACATCGACAGTGACTACTACAAGTGGCGTATCGGCAGCGGCTTCTTCCGCGCCAACTACGTTTTCGCTGACCGCTACCTCTTTGAGGTCAACGGACGTTATGACGGATCCTCGAAGTTCCCTACCATTCAGCAGTGGAAATTCTTCCCGTCAGCGTCATTCGGATGGCGTGTTTCTCAGGAACCTTTCTGGAAGATAAGTCCTGATGCCATCTCCAACCTCAAGTTCAGGGTTTCCTATGGTTCCCTCGGTAACGGTAATATCGCCGCTTACAGGTTCCAGGAACTCTTCTCACTCAACACTCAAGACAGGCTCTTGAACGGTTCAAAGAACCTTTCAACCAGTGTTCCTTCACCTATTCCCGCCGGTTTGACGTGGGAGACCGCTACGACGGCTAACTTCGGTATGGATCTTGGCCTGTTCAATGACAAGCTCACTTTTGTGGGTGACTACTACATCCGCAAGACCACCGGCATGTACTGCGCAGGCACTGAGCTTCCCGCAGTTTATGGAGCGAGCGCTCCTAAGGGCAACTACGCCGACATGACCACAAGAGGATGGGAGATCGTCCTGACCTGGAAAGATCAGTTCAATCTCAGCGGCAAACCCTTCACGTATGAGATCAAGGGTACTCTCGCTGACTCCAAGTCCGTCATTGACAACTATCCCAACGAAGAGAAATACATCGGTGCGGGCGCTGGCACAGGAATCCAGAATTTCAACTATTATTCCGGCATGACCCTCGGCGAGATCTGGGGATTCGAGAATGACGGCTACTTCACCGCCGC
>JAFROA010000342.1 GCA_017429885.1 Bacteroidales bacterium
GCTCAATGCTTTCCTTGCCAATCCGGACTACCACGTCCATGACGCTTACGTCCTGTCCAATGAACGGCTCATAAAAAAAGACGGGTTCATCACCTATCTTCCCATTTATTTTGCTCCCTTTATTCGGAGCAACCATCCAGAAATTGTGACACTCTAATACAGCTTGCGTTTCGGCTTGGAAATTTTGTAATACGCTGATTATAAGCATATAAAGTGCTCCCGCCCGGGGCACTGAATTAACCTAGGATCGGGGAGATGATTCCGGTGAGAAGGTCATTCTCGAGAAGGAATCCATCGTGACCGAACTTCGAGGTGATGCCGATGTGACGGGATCCTGGGATCATCGGGGCCCAAACGGAGATCTCAGAAGGAGGGAATATTCCATCGGTATCTATGGAAATGACTGTGGTATTGGCGGTTATCCTTCCAAGCGCCGCCTCTACGCCTCCACGCCCACGGCCTACATTGTGGCTGTCCATGGCGTTTGCGATATACCAATAAGAATAAGCGTCAAAATTCCTGTTGACTAATTTATCACCTTGGTGGCGTTCGTAAGAGGCTGCCCTTCCGGCGAATAAACAGTCCGGATCAGGCTCGCTTTGACGGATCTCAAAGCCTTCGAAACAGCGATAGGAAATGAGCGCCTGAGCCCTCGCGCAACGGAGCCCGTTGGCACCGCCTGAGAGGTCTTTCGCCTCCCTGAATGTCTGATCGGCCTCAAGAGCCATCCGCTGAGCTTCCATCCATGCGGTCATCCACGGTGATATTCTCGGTGCTGTGGCTATGAAAAGGGCATTCTTGAACAGATCCGGCTCATCAACGGCCCACTCTATGGCCTGGAACCCTCCGATCGAGCTGCCAATCAAAAGGTCTATACTCATGATTCCCAGATGCTTCCGGACTATCTGAGAGGCCCTTGTCATATCCCTCATAGTCAGCGCCGGAAAATCGAACATATAAGGTTTTCTGGTCTCCGGGTCTATGGAAGCCGGTCCGGTGCTGCCGTAAGGTGATCCGGGAATATTGACGCAGATGACATAATGCTTATCAGTGTCGATGGCTTTCCCGGGACCTACCATGCCTGGCCACCATTCCTCGGGGTCGCTGTTCGCTGTCAAGGCGTGGCAGATCCAAACCACCTTGCCGTCTCTGGCTCCGGAAGTGTGGTACACTATCTCCAAAGGTTCCAAAGAACCTCCGGCCTCAAGCTCAAGCTTGTCAATTATGAGACTATGGCGTATCATGCGTGGGCGGCGGCAAGGGCTTGCTCGATGTCGTAGATGATGTCCTCTGGATCTTCCAGGCCTATGCTGAGACGCATCAGGTCAGGGGCGATTCCGGCTGCCCGGAGCTGCTCATCAGTCAGCTGGCGATGAGTGTGAGAAGCCGGGTGAAGGATGCAGGTGTGGCAGTCTGCGACATGGGTCTCGATGGTGATGAGCTTGAGGGAGTCCATGAAGCGGTTGTCGAACTCACGGCCGCCCTTGAGCCCTACACACATGACCCCGCTGAAAGCTGACATGTACTTTTTCGCGAGCTCGTGATGGGGATCGTCCTTGAGACCCGGATAACGGACCCAAGCGACATCAGGATGGTTCACCAGGTACTCGGCTACCTTCTGGGCGCTCTCACTATGGCGTGCTATCCTCACATGGAGGCTTTGCAGTCCGAGGTGGAGATAGAAGGCGTTCTGAGGGCTCTGGATGGAGCCGAGATCTCTCATCAGCTGGCTTGTGGCCTTGGTGATGAAGGCCGCCTTTCCAAATGCCTTGGTGTAGATCAGTCCGTGATAGGACGGGTCGGGGGAGCAAAGACCGGGATATTTATCAGCGTGGGCGTCCCAGTCGAAGTTGCCGCTGTCCACGAGCGCTCCGCCCACCGCGACTCCATGGCCATCCATGTATTTCGTGGTGGAGTGGGTGACGATGTCGGCTCCATATTCAAAAGGCCTGCACAGCACAGGAGTCGCGAATGTGTTGTCGATCACAAGCGGCACACCGTGGCTGTGGGCGATGCGGGCAAATTTCTCTATGTCAAGCATTTCCACGCCAGGATTGGAGAGGGTCTCACCAAACAGGAGCTTGGTCTCGGGTCTGAAGGCGGCATCGATTTCCTCTTCCGGGGCGTCAGGTGAGATGAAGGTGACCTCTATCCCCATCTTGGGCAACGATGTCCCGAGCAAGTTGAAAGTCCCACCGTAAATGTTTGCGGCGCTGACAATATGGTCTCCCGCGGAGCAAATATTCAGGCAGGCGAAAAGGTTCGCTGCCTGGCCCGATGAGGTCAACATGGCAGCGACACCGCCTTCCAGCGCAGCTATCTGAGCGGCGACCATGTCATTCGTGGGATTCTGCAGGCGAGTGTAGAAATATCCACTATCCTCAAGATCGAATAGCCGGCCCATCTGGTCGGAAGTCTCGTATTTGAAAGTCGTGCTCTGCACGATGGGAATCTGCCTAGGGTCGCCCTTCCCGGGCTTGTAACCGGCCTGCACGCATAAAGTGCCGATGCCGGGAGTCCTTGTCTCTTTAGCCATTGATGTTACGTCCGTTATTTCAGGGAGTCGAAGTTACTCAAGATTTATCAAACGGCAAAATCGAGATGATTCATAGTAAGATTATCCATCAAATTAGTGCGATAATGCATTTTTTAACTGATTGAGATTCTTTATTTTTGTTGGTAAGTGCTAAATACTGGAAACCATGAGACGAATCGCTTTTTTCACCATCATCACCTTACTTCTCGTGTCGTGTGCGGGCAAAGTCGCTCCTACACCAGAAGGATATGTCAATCCGGATAACAAAAAAGAATGGAAGATGATCTGGAATGATGAATTCGACTATCAGACCAGGGATCAGTTGTTGCAAGTCTGGGAATCTTCCAATGCTCCAACCTCGCATACTATATGCAGCAGGTGGGAGGAAAACCTTGAGGTTGGCGGCGGTACAGTCCGCCTGGTCAATCATAAAGAGAGCAGAGGCGGTCAGGATTGGACCTCCGCCGATATGGGCACTCTAAAGGATTTCAAATATGGTTATTTCGAGAGCAGGTATAAATATGCCGCCGCAACCGGAACCAATAATTCATTCTGGCTTTGGACAAGGGATCCAAGAAGGAAATTGGAAGGAGGCAAACCATTCGAGATTGACATAAATGAGGGCCACTATCCTTCAGAATACACGAATAATGTTCATGAATGGCTGGGAACAATGACGGTGTTGAAACTTATCTCAAGTGATGGAGATAAGATCAATTATCCTGACGTGGATTTCTCAAAAGAATACCACCTGTTCGGTGTTGATTGGGAAGAAGATGAGATTATCTTCTATATGGACAGGAAAGAAACCCGTCGTGTGAAGAATGAATACTGCCATTCCGCGGCTCCGATAAGATTAAGCATGGCCATTCTCGCTTCATGGGCCGGCGAGGTCAACGATGCCATAGACGGCACATTCATGGAGGTTGATTATGTCCGGGTATATTCCCGTCGCTAATAAATGCAGGTTCTAGATTACGTCACATTACTCCTTTTCGCCACGGGAGTGTTGCTTTCCGGCTTGCTCTTGTCCAGGAGCGGAAGGTCTGTAAGGTCCTTTTTCAACGCTGGCGGCTCTGTCCCTTGGCCGATGGCCGGACTGTCCCTATTCATGGGATTCTTCTCGGCGGGAACGTTTGTGGTGTGGGGCTCGATCACTTATTCCTATGGTTGGGTCTCTGTCACCATACAATGGGGAATGTGCCTGGCCGGCATCATCACGGGGCTGTTTATCGCCCAGAAATGGAATAGGACCGGAGTCCTGACGGCTGCCGAGTACATCACTTCCCGGTTGGGAATCCAGACCCAGAAGACATACACACTCCTTTTCCTTTTTGTGTCCCTCTTCACTACAGGGTCTTTTTTATATCCTGTAGGGAAAATCATAGCGATCTCCACCGGGTTGTCTTTGACTGTGAGCATCGCCCTTATCGGCCTGGTCAGTATTCTTTACGTCTCATTGGGAGGTTTAAGGGCTGTCGTCGTTACAGATGTCCTTCAGTTTGTGATTCTATTTGCGGCCGTATTGATTGTCATCCCTCTCTCATTCCGTCAAGTCGGAGGTGTCTCTTTATGGTTAGAGGCGACCCCAGAGGGTTTCTTTGACTTGACGGCCGGGCAGTATACCCCGTTATTCGTTATTGCTTTCTCTTTATATAATACCGCCTTCCTGGCTGGTAATTGGGCATATGTCCAAAGGTACACGAGCGTTAAAGACGGCAAAAGCGCCAGAAAGGTCGGGTTCTTATTCGCCGCC
>JAFROA010000343.1 GCA_017429885.1 Bacteroidales bacterium
CATTGCTGTTACTCATTCGGGAGTAAAAACACAAGTTGGCCCTCTTCTTCTTCCAACCTGGGGGCAAGATTCTCCTTATAATGACTATCTTCCGACAGGTGTCACTCTCGGATGCGGGACGGTGGCACTAGCTCAGATAATGAGATACTATGAATGGCCGAATTCTTTTGCATGGAGCCAGATGCCATTATACTCAGCCTCAAACACCACAAAGCAGTTTCTATCTGATCTTCACTATCAAACATCAAGTAACTCTGGAGAATCCAATATAGCATATATCTATTCTAAACTTCAATCTTTCGGATATGAAGCCGATATAGATTACTATTACAATGTTAATTATGTTCTATCATCGATTAATGCTGGGAAGCCGGTATATATGAGAGGTCAGGATCAATATCTGACCGAGGCAGGACATGCATGGGTCTGTTGTGGACATAAATCCAGAAATGAGAATTACAACTTTTATCTTTACGTCCCAATTAGTGCTCCCGGGAAAAGCAATCTGATTATGAGTAACGTATACTCTGATTCAAATGCAATTATTGAACCACTATCGCTTTATATGAACTGGGGATGGGGAGGAAATCACAACGGATGGTTTGTTAATCCGAACGCTCAAGTTAATGGTCATGATTTCACTTACTATAGAATGCTGATTTATAATATCTCAATTGATTCTCTATGAGACAGTTCCTATTCTTTTTCATGGCTGCTTCATGCATGATCACCAGTTGTGATTTATTGAGTATTGACTCCACTACTGATCAGATTTATATGTATTGTATCTTAAACCAGGGTACAACGCAAGAATTGCATATAGATGGGGTTGTTTCCGAAATAGAAAAAATCACATTATTTTGCGAGAATAATCCTGTAGGGTACTTCGTCAATATTGGACCAGGAGAGTGGTCCCTTGACTATACTCCTGAAGAAGGACGAAAGTATACGATCAAAATTGACATCGTAGGACAAAAGACGATCAGAGCGGAAACTCGTTTCCCTGGATCAATCAGTTATAAAGAAATCACCGGTATTGTCGACAACAATAATCTGAAAACATCTTTTACAGGATTCGATATCAAATCGAATGATGATTTAATACTATGGTGTAGTTTTGTCCGACAGAATGAGGGGTCATCATTTCTTGATTACATCTGGAGTGATCATCCAGGCATAGCGGAATACGCCAAGATCGCAAAGACACATGAAAGAAAGGAGATAGTTAAAAACAGTTTATTGATCAGACCTAATTGGGGATGTGTGAATCCATGGGTAACTCAACCTGAAAGCTGTAATTTGATTTTTGACAAAGCCTTAAGAATCAGTCATCCCAATTATTTATGCAGAGTATTCGACAATAAAAAAGTGAAACTAAACGACGGTGTTCCAGCCACCAATTCCTCCATGTTTCTTATCGGAGGTTTTGGCATACCCAATTCCAGCATAATTGATGAAGGTTTTCTGCAGATTGATGTTGTCAGTAAAGAATATGATAAGTATTTAAAGAATTATTTCAACGAAATAGCTATCTCCGGGCAGAATGTGAAGAACACCTTGCCACAGAACTATAAATGCAATGTAAATGTCAAACACGCCAAAGGGGTGTTTGGTGCGGCCTACACGATAAGGAAAGAAGCTGTCTATGCCGTTTGGGACGGAATTTAAACCTTAATTCGCCTTGGCGGTGGCCTCGAGGTCGAGGGCGTCAGCGAGAATGACAATGGGATTGAGGACAGTGTAGCCAGTGGACATCTCAATCTGCCACTTGCAAGTCTCACACTCACAACAGACGAAATCAGGAGCCAAAGACTTGATCTGCTCAAACAGAGGGCGACCGATCTCCTGCGAATACTTATAGTTCTCCTTCTTGAATCCGTAAGTGCCAGCCATACCGCAGCAATTGCTGTCCAATACAGTCAACGACACACCAGGAATCATCCCCACGAGAGCCTTCGTGAATATTCCCCAACCAAGTTTCTCGTTATGGCATGGGCAGTGATAAGCAATCCTGGCACGGTAATCCTCCTTGAAAACAAGCTTGACCTCACCTGAGTCAACCTTCTCAAAAAGGAACTTCTCGACCATTGTGATACTGTCCCTCACATCAGAGTTATCCACATCCAGCACGTCGGGATATTCATCACGCATCGTGAAAACGCAAGTGGAAGACACGCCAACTATCGGCAATCCCTCCCCTACAGTCTTGCGAAAAACCTTCGTGTTATGCTCAGCGTGGCGTCTTGCTTGGTTCCACAATCCATTGGAAATCATCGCGACTCCGCAGCACTCCTCGTCAATCAGCTTCACGCCAAACCCGACCGCGTTCATCACCTGGACGAAAGCCTTCCCGACCTCAGGATGCTGGAATTCTGTCGAGCATCCATGGAAAAATGCGATTTGTTTTGAATAAGAGGACTGGGAATCAGCGGCTTCCTTTTTGAACCAACGAGTAAAGCCCTTCCCTTGGTACTTCGGGAAAGTCCTCTCCCGGTCAATATCCATCATCACATCCATGAATGCCTTGACAGGTTTGGAAGCCACGACTGAATTGACGACAGGAGCGAATGGACGAGCGAACTTGCCCATGAAATCAGTGTTCGCCAAAACCCTGTCCCTAAGGTCAGGAATCTCACGGGCGAAGCGACGGCGGGCGGAATGAATCAAGTCAGCTATCTTCACTCCTGACGGGCAAGCCACCTCGCAGCGCTTGCAGTTCATGCAATATTTCAGGTTCTCGTCAAAGAAGAACTTATTCTTAAGCCTGAGCCTCTCGCCATCAGGACCAGCCTGCTTGGGACCCGGATAAAACGGGTTGACAGCAACCACAGGGCAATAAGCCGTACAGATCGTGCATTTGATGCACTGCTCGAAATTATTGAAGCTGACGTTTTTCTCCTGCATGGCTACTTTCCCGCTAATATACTATCCGCCACACTCATGGCCGTCATGATCGCCACCCCGGCGCCGCTGCCCTCATACAAGGAGTTGCAGCCGCCGACCTCTGAACCGCACACAAACAGATTATCCACCCGCTTTCCATCAATGAAAGGCCTGAATGACTCATCGCATATTACTCCGAAGCCATCATAACCTTGCTGAGCGAAGAAGTCCTCGTCGCACCAGGAGGACCTGTCTGTAGGGAAATCAGTGTCCAAACCGAACACAGGCTCAATAACCTTCGAGGGAGTGGCCTCCAGGCCTTTCCCGAATAGATGCCCGCTCGCCAGCACATAATTATCAGCGCTAAGCCTCAATTCGCCTAGATTAACAGTGTGGACCGAGGTCACAAGACCACCTTCAACTGAAGGATTCTCGGCCGTGTCTCCTGAGAGGAATGTGCCTCCAGCCGCTTCGAAAGCCTTCTTAAGCCTCATTTGGGCGCGTATTCCAGGAACTGATGGAGGCATAGTCCCGACAAACATGACCTCGCCAGGTATCATCTCCCTGAGCCACTGAACGATGACAGGATCTCCGAGGCCAAACACCTCCGGCAGAATCACCAGATCCTCTCCAGAGGACAGTTCCCTGACTTTAGAGCCGAACTCTTTCCAGTCGTTTTCCTTTGTCATGACCCTTGCGATCCCTACTGAACGCATCTCGGTAGGATTCCTCCTCAGGTTCTCCACACCCTCAATCGTGACATTCTCGACACGGCATTCAACGCCCTTTCTCCCAAGCCCTTCAGCGATAAAACCAGCGTTGAAATCCAAGAATCCGGAGAAGTTGACTATAAGAGCTTTAGACCATGGAATATCATCTTTTGATTGAAGTAAGGTCACATCCTCCATGGCGAGCCAACATGGTTTCAGAGTACCCAAAGGAGTAAGACGGTAACCGTTTACAGGAAAGCCTCCCTCTCCGGAAAGAGGAGCGGAATGAAGTCTCACACCGCAGGACTCGAAAAACGCTGGAACCTCAGCCACATACTCCGACATTTTGTCGACGCCTATCTTCGAATATGGATGTCCTTCCGGAAGGAATGACATGGATCTCATCGGTTCCCGGACCTCAGTTCCATCAGGAAGTTTGCCTAGAAGCCCGAAAGTCCCGGAAGAGAAATGAAGAGCATTCTGCCCGGCGGAAACTATAAGGCACTTCACTCCCGCTTTCTGCAACTTAATACCACAGACAAGCGAGGAAAGCCCTCCTCCAATGATTATAGTGTCGAATCTCATTAGTCTTCGTTCAATCCAAGTACTTCAGAATATACCCATTGCGTATAAGAGCTCTCCCTAAGAGTCTCCCCCCAAGCAACGGGATACATACCCTTCCATCTCTCCCTCATGAATGATTTCAGGTCTTCCCTTGCCTTAGCGGCACATCCATTGGCCTTAGCGAGCCAACCGGCTGCCCTGCAGGCGCAGAGCTCTCCCTGGCAAGTACCCATGCCGACCCTGGTCCTACGCCTAAGGTCAACAAGATCATTCACTTCCAGATGCTCAATAGCTGCATCAACCTCAGCCACAGTAACTTCCTCACACTCGCAGACTACTCCGCCTTTGTCATCGTCAAAATCCAGATGGACAGCGCTGGCTCCAATCCTTCCGACAGAAGCTTTCTGCGCCATCGTCGGAAACTCCCAAATTTTCTTCGCGATCTCCTCCAGACCACCTCCCTCTGAGCCAGGGAGAGGCTTTTTAGCGGTCTCGCACACCGCGTCAACCCCAAGCTTGCGACAAACAGTGTCTGTGGCGATCTCAGCCATCAACCTGTATGTCATGAGTTTGCCGCCTGTAATGCTGATGAGAC
>JAFROA010000344.1 GCA_017429885.1 Bacteroidales bacterium
CACCAGCAGCGTATGGTTTACGCTTTTTGCGATCGTCTTGGTGAGGCCGCCGATGTGACCCTTCTTATGCATAATCAGAATCTGGCTCTGTTGGAGGAATTTGTCAATGACAATCTCGGACTGGATGACTACTACGCCGTGGTTCCTCATTTTAAGACAGACAAGGATACAGTAAAAAAAGTAGTGTCTCTGCTGGGCAGGATTCCCGAGCGAAGACTTCTTTTGATGGATCACATCCCTGAAGGCTTTGAGGGAAATTTCGGAGTCGTGTATCAGAACATTAGCGAGGATATACCTCATGCCTTGTCAGAGGAGAAGGCAGAGTTGGATAAATATCAGCGCATACGTGTGGTCCGGATGTCCAAAGGATTATATCAGGACGAGACGTGGAGGGCGGTCAAGGCATATTGTGATTCCATTGGGATGACCTCTCTTAAGGAGGAAGGACTGCCCGGAGTAATCAAAAAAGGAGATGTATTCCTTTTGACCGGAAGTCGCCTGGACTTTTTGCTCGTTGAATTGTCCCGCAAAATCTTCGATACAGGTCTGGAGCTTGGCCGCGAGGTTGGTATTATCTGCCAAAATGACTTTGTAATCAATGAGATAGTGCTTGGAGGACTCACCACGATCTCTGCCGATTACGCCAAGATTGGCACGGATGCGGCGGACATGATCCTCTCCGGCGACCTCAAACAAATCCATTGTGAGTGCGACATGGTTAGGAGGAGAACCTTCTGACCATGTCATACGTACTTATCCTTCCGCATTTTCACTACCTTGGCGGCATCATCATGTTCGTTTGGAGGAAGTACCTCATTCAGATATAGATAACCGCCTTCTATCAGTTGGACATGAAGTCTCCAACCTTTGGTTTTATCAATGTAGGCGCGGTAAACGGACTTGTTTATGCCTCTGATTTTATGGAGGTTTGAGAATGGGAAGCTACGAGCGGCATGGTTATCATTATTTTCCAGTTCAGCGAGAGTCCTGACAAAATTCTCCACTAGGCTGGAGGGAAGTTTTTCATATGCTGACAGGATGCAACCATGTTCATCCTTCAGCTTCTTGAATTTCATCTTAATTGTAGATTAATGATGCGGTTGAGTTAAAGGCCTCGACAGCCTGAGACTTGTTGACAACCCTGAAAAGGGTGATGATTTTTTGCTGGAAAAGGGAATCGTTATCGAACGCCAAAATTACGCATAGACTTTCGGTGGCGTTGAGCATGTATAGCGAACTGTCTCCTTTGTTTATATCATTTGGGAAAACTACGCCTTTCCTACGGAATAACTTTTTAGGGAATAATCCGTTTTTAGCGTTGTGAACAAATTTATTGAGGCTTTTGGTCAAAGACTCTCTTTCTTTTTCTGGGAGTCGTTTCTCGTCTGAATCGAATCCCTGGGTGATGTTAACTTCTACCTGGCACATGTCATATCTAAAGTTTTTCAGTAATACAAATATAAGAATTCCTTTTTAATTGTCAAATTCTATTTCTAGGCATTGAATCTGAATATATGCTTGAAATGCCTGAAGCGGGAATAGTGAAGCCTTTCTGATCATAACTAATTTATTATTAATTAGTTACCCCCCCTAAAAAACATTCAAAAAGCCTTGCTTTTTTGGGTATGAATGACTAGATTTGCAATATGGTACATAACAGTACGGAACAGTTAAGTTAGGCTATTGTTGTTAGAAACCACATAAATAATTATCAGTATGGGTAAAATCAAACTATTAATGTCTGCGATGGCGCTATTGGTGTTGTCGCTCGCTTATCCTTCGAGAACCCTTCTGGCACAGACGAAAATCTCTGTGACTGGAACGGTCTCAGATGAGAATGGACCAGCAGCTGGAGTCGCTGTTATTGAAAAGGGGACAAGGAATGGCGCTGTCTCGGATGCGGACGGACGCTTTTCCCTGAACGTCGCTTCGGAGGCTGCTGTCCTTGAGGTTTCAAGCCTCGGCTACGAACCGCAGGAGATTCCTGTAGGAAACCAGCGTCTTTTTAGCATCGTTCTTAAAACTTCCAGCACGATGCTTGACGAGACTGTGGTGGTGGGTTATGGAACTATGAGAAGGAAAGATGTTACAGGTGCGATCACATCCGCGAATCTTGAGGATTTCAAGAAATCACAGAATGTGAACGTGATGCAGTCCCTCAAGGGAAGTGTGCCGGGACTCACGGTTTCACAGACCAATCAGGCTGGACAGTCAGTGTCTGTGCAGATAAGAGGTCGAAATTCACTTTCTGGAGGCACTGCACCCCTTATTGTCGTTGATGGAATAGTCTTCTCCAATGATTTGAATTACATTAATCCGGCGGATGTCAAATCGATTGACGTCCTGAAAGATGCGAGCAGTAAAGCGATTTATGGGTCTCAGGCTGCTAATGGAGTGATTCAAATCACCACTTATTCCGGTGAAAAGAACGAGAAGGTTAGGGTGCAGTATTCTGGTTCGGTCAGCGTCTCGGAGCCTACCAGAAATTACAGGCTCTTCAATGCTGAGGAGATGAAGACAATCATCAAGGGTGTCTATTACGATCAAGCTTATCTTGGTCCTGACTACACAACTCCAAATCCGGCTTGGTCAATAGAGAATAATAGCGAATTGAGTAAAGAGGCAAGGGATGGATACTTGGCAGGCGTTGACTTTGACTGGTGGGGGGATCTCACCCGTACTCCCATATCCACAAACCACAACATTAGTATAAGCGGAGGATCCTCCAAAGTATCGACTTATGCATCTTTTGGCTACACGGATTCCAAAGGTATTGTAAAGAATGACAACTATTCTAGATATACCGGCAGGGTAAATCTTTCTTACGATATCAAACCGTGGCTGACAATTGGAGCCTTGGCCAGCGGAAGTTTCGGTGATTATTCCGGGTACTCTCCGAGTTTGGGTAATATGCGGAATCAAAACCCGTTCGTGAAGCCTTATGATGATGAGGGGAATATGATTTTGTATCCCAGGGGAGAGGCTTCCACAATTATCAATCCATATGCTGCCATGGAAGCCGATAATAAGGAGTTGCGTAATGAGTTGTCAGGTCTTGGCTTTGTCGAGGTGAAGATTCCTGGTGTGGATGGGCTGAAATACCGTATGAATTTCAATAAGACGTTCACTTGGTCTAACAGCTATGAAAGCAATGTATACGGTGCGGGAAGAACAGGTACCGCATATAAGGCTCATGGAGAGATTTATGAGACCACTTTTGATAATATTCTTAGTTACGAGAAGAACTTCAAGAACCATTTTGTTTCGGCAACTTTGGTTTACGGAACTCGTAAAGCAGGTTATGATAATATTAATGCTACCGGTCAGAATTACAGTAATTTAGCCCTTTCTTACAACAGTCTGCAGCAGGCTATTATTCAAAAAATATCTTCCACAGCCTGGTCTGAAAGCCAGCTTTACCAGATGGGGAGGGTGAACTACAACTACAAAAATAGGTATCATGTCACGGCCACAATCCGCAGGGATGGATACAGTGGCTTTGCTGAAAACAACAAGTTCGGTTATTTCCCTTCTTTCGCCCTTGGTTGGACCGTGACCAATGAACCTTTCTGGTCTTTCGACGCAATTACTTATCTTAAATTGAGGGCAAGTTACGGTGTGAACGGTAACATGACAAGCCGTTATTCTTCACAGGCGACGGTGAGTTCATCAGCGGCTTACCAGTATGTATTCTCGGATGGAGGTCAGACAAACAATGGACAGGCAATTTCAACGCTGTCAAATCCTGATTTGAAGTGGGAGAGGACCCTTGGTTGGAACTTCGGTTTTGACTACGGCCTGATTGACAATAGAATTAGCGGGAGTTTCGAATTCTATAAGACGGCTACTCATGATCTATTGTGGAGCATGACTATACCATCAGTCACGGGCTTCACATCCATCCAGAGCAACGTGGGAGAACTGAGAAATCACGGAATTGAATTCAATATAAAGGCAATACCGGTTCAAACAAGAGACTTCACCTGGGATTTCAACTTGACCTTTGCGGCAAATAGGAATAAGGTGGTTCACCTTCTTGGCGATAGGGATGGTGACGGAATTGAGGATGACCTTCTCGCCAGTAACCTCTTTATCGGCAAATCCACCGGTACTATATTCAATTATGAGATCGACGGGATTTATCAGATTGGTGAAAAAATTCCCACCGGATTCTATGCAGGTACATATAGGATAGTCGATCACGACGGAAAGGAGGGGATCACTCCTGATGACAGGACTTTTATTGGTAGAACGGATCCGGCTTATACAATGGGTCTCCAGAATAATCTTAGGTTCAAGAGAATAACCTTCAGATCCTTCCTCCATACTATCCAAGGAGGAAAAGACGGGTATCTGGGAGCGCAGCAGAACACCTGGAGCAACTCTAAGGGTAACACAATCAATTCGAACAATTTCAATTACATTGATATGTGGTCACCAACTAATCCCGATGCTAAGGATCCTCAAGCTTACCAGATGTCAAAGGTGTCAGGAGTCAGGTATCAGCACCGTGATTTCGTTCGCCTTGCGGATGTGTCACTGGCATATTCATTCAATCCTAATTTGGTCAAAAAGATAGGTGTCGCAGGGCTCGAGATCTATTTGAGCGGGAAGAACATCTTCACTATAACAAATTGGGACGGATGGGATCCAGAGACAGGCCAAGGCATAAACACAGGTGACTTGTATCCTGTCATGCGGTATTACAATTTTGGTGTAGAAGTTACTTTTTAATTATTGAGCTATGAGACATAATACAATAATCGGATTTGTTTTGTTGCCAATTCTTTCTCTTTCTCTGGCATCATGCAACGAGTCAGAATTCTTGAAAGAAGAAGCATTGTCATTTTATACACCGAGTAATTCCTATGTGACGGAAAGCGACTTCATGTCTGCCGTAACAACCCTATATTCCCAAGTGAGAAATAATCTTTGGGGGACAACATATGGAGGTTCACCCTATTTCGTCAGTACCGATATTGCCAAAGACGGACGTTTTCAGTTGAATTCGACTCGTTTTGGCGGGCATACGGTCTATTGTGTTCCGACAAACAGTGTGATGAAGTCAACTTGGGATAATTGGTATAAACTGGTCAGTAACGCTAACAGCATAATTGACAGGGCGGAGGGGGCCTCAATGTCAAATGCTTCCAAGAAAAGGTTCGTCGCCGAGGCTAAATTCTTCAGGGCGTTTGGTTATAGGTTCCTGGTTTATCTTTATGGCGGTGTGCCGCTTGTACTGAATGAGGTCACAAGCCCCAAGACTGACTATGTCAGGGCTAGCAAGCAAGAAGTTCTTAACCAGATGGCCGATGATCTGCAAGAAGCTTGCGCCGGGCTGCCTGACATCTCTTCCGTAGAAGAAGGCAGAGTTTCCAACTTGGTAGCATATCATCTTCTTGCCGAGACTTATATATCCCTTGGTGAGTATCAAAAGGCAATTGACGCTGCCACGGTGGTTATAAATGACCCTAATACGGCCATCATGACAGACAGATTTGGATGCATGGCAAACCAAAACCCAACTGATCCGGATTTGAAATTCACTCAGGAAGGAGATGTGTTCTGGGATATGTACCGCGCCGGGAACCAGAGCCGTTCGTCGGGCAACAAGGAATCGCTCTGGGTCTGCCAGTTCGAAGTTGACACTAACGGAGGACTCCTTGCTTCAGCTGGGGGATGGACTATAAATGGACAGGGAGCGAACCTTTTGGAAAGAACCGCAGGTCCCGCTTATTGGGGACTTTATCTTGATCCTGATGGCAAGCCAGGTACTTTGGGTTTCTCACAATCAACATACATGTCCGGAGGCGCTGGTGTTTCCTTGATGATGAACACGGACTGGTGGCTTAATGACCTTTGGGAGAGTGATTGGGACAATGATATCAGGAACGCTCCTCATAACATTGTCAGGGATGTCGTTTATAATAATCCCAGCTCGGCTTACTACGGGAAGAGCGCTCTAGAATATGTCAGTCCTACTCAAGTGGCGCAACCTTGGAGATGGTATCCTTTCCCCAGCAAGATTACAACTCCTGGCCAACACCCTGACGATCTTTTCACGGATAAAAGCCTGTTGGCCCTCAAGGGCACAGCTGGATCGACGTATCGAGACCAATACATCTTCCGCTTGGCGGAGACTTACCTGCTACGGGCGGAGGCATATCTCGATGCTGGTAATGCTCAGAAGGCAGCCGAAGACGTTAATGTTGTCAGGGAGAGATCCAAGGCTAATCCCGTGGCCGCTTCCGATGTCACGCTGGATTACATCCTTGATGAGCGTGCCAGGGAGTTTGTTTATGAAGAGCCCAGAAGAATCATATTGACTAGGGTTGGCAAACTTGTCGAGAGGGTTCGCAAATACAATGAGCTCAATTCCTCGGAGATCCAGGATTATCATGAGCTTTGGCCGATACCTCAGTCATTCATCGACGCTAATGTGTCGGTGACGATTGAACAGAATCCGGGGTATTAGTACATTTGGGTAATAATTAAGCACATAAGCATGAAAAAACAGACTATATTATTGTCTCTACTTGCTTCCGCTTGCTTAATGGGATGCTATCGCTCCCAGGTTGTGGAACTTCGGAGCGATAGTCTCTCGTTGGGATTTGATCGACAGACAGGTAAGCTCGTCTCCTTCAAGGAATTGAACGAATACAGGGAACTTATTGACCCTATGGCTGTCGAGGGTTTGCCTTGGTCTCTTGAGGGTGTTTTCTCTGATGCGATGTCCAATGCGGATGATTACGAGGTGACATTCAAGAGACGAGGGAAAGGCAAGATGGATG
>JAFROA010000345.1 GCA_017429885.1 Bacteroidales bacterium
GGAATATAGCATCTTAAAGGAATCTCATAAATACCTTTTGAATGGTATTGCCTGCAACTCGGTAAGGAAGAATACACCCCTTTGGCAGGATGGAGATCCACGGCCCAACCGCCATATGCGACGGAATCATTGAAGTGAGTTTGCCCTATCAAATCATTCTGATTCAGGGTATATTGGCCGAGGAATCTACGGCTTTCCCGCTTCCCGGGAATATTACCGACCCATTCCAGAGACAGATTGGAGGCTTCGGGAAAGCGCCCGGAGTTCTTTATGTAGTCCCATGCGCAATAGATGACTTTAAGGAGCTCCATCTTAATCTCTTCTGTGTCATGAACCGTGTCCAACTCTCCTCCATATTCGAACCACCAATAACTACAACCCCACATGTCCGGATGGATCGTCTCATATTTTGGAATGAGTTTTATGTCTTTGAGAGCGAAAGAAGGAGCCACATATTTCACCTCATGGTCATGTCTCTTCGTGTAAAACATGATTGAATGGCCCAACAATTCCCCAAAGGTCTCCGATGGACTGTATTTCTCTGAATATTCCGAGGCATCTTCGGCGCCCATCCGATAAGGCACCCCTGCCTGATAAGCCACGACACCGTCTCCTGAGGCGTCACAGTATAATGGCGCCGTGAGGATGTACCGGGTGTCATTCTGAGGATTAAAGGCGATGACCCTTGAAATCTGGCGCCCGTCCTTCTTCTCAACCTTATAAACGACGGTATTAAACAAGAGCCTTATGTTCTTTTCCGCGAGAACCTTGTCCAACAGGAGGGCATCAAAATACACCGGATTGCCATCCTTGTTCCTGAATAAGTTCTCTACCAGTATCTCTCCTATGACTCCTCCTTCCCTCGCCCAACGATTATTGTTTCCCATGTGGGAAGTGGCCCCCAAAATCCAAAGCCTGACTTCGCTGGAAGCGTTTCCTCCCAGAACCGTACGGTCTTGCACAAGTGTCACCGAAAGGCCCGCTCTGGCGGCTTCTATCGCGGCGCAGATACCGGCCATACCACCTCCCACAACAACAAAGTCGCAGGAAATGGATTCTTCAAAAGGCTCGCGGCCTGATATGTTAAACTCTTCAAATAACATTTCGAGCTAGTTTTTTTCCTTTTAAATAAAGAAATGTCCCCAACACAAATAATAGTCCCCCAATCAGGCAAACAACGGAAGCGCTTCCCCGGGACAAAGCGCCAATTAGACAAATCAAAGCTCCGGATATGGAAATCCCGAGACCTATAATCTTAACACTAAAGGCGTTGTCTTTGCCATTATCCGGCTCCTCCGGAGCTTTATCCCTCACATTAACACCTTTTCGAGTCGCCACATAATCGTCATATTGTGGACAAGAAACCACACCCCTGAATTTGGCCATAAGCTCATATAGAGCCAACAAGACAATCGGCAGACTCACTCCAAGAACGGTCTCCCCTGTCCTGTCTAAAGACAGGCCGAAGAGACTCGGTGTGACAAATTTGAAAAAGAGATTGACAAAAAGGCTTATCAGAGTAACCGCAAGTACGCTTTTTCCTGTCTGACGTTTCGAGAATAATGACCAAATGACTGGAAGATACAGCGGCACGCCGGTAAGGGCCCCGACGCTAATCACCACATTGACAACACCTCCCATGCTTGGTATCAACAATGCGACGACAATAGCCGCGATCCCAAAACCAATCGTTGAAAGCCTCGCCACCCTCATCAAGGTTTTCTCCCCGGCAGATGGACGGAGTCGCTTGAAGATGTCATTTGTGAACAC